>JBIJCS010000139.1:0-9789 GCA_044344575.1 Pirellula sp.
AATTTTTCGAGGAAATCGATCAATTGCTGGTTGGCATTGCCGACGACAATCGGACCGTAGAAATAGGAAGCTATCAACGACTTTGCAGGAAGTATTTCCGGGTCGGCTCGGTATCCAGTAATCCGTGATCCAGGCAGTGGGATTTCAGGACGGTACAAATCCTTCGGGATGATCTTGGTCGACTCCACGGACTTTTCCGTGTAACTCACGTCGGTGATTCCCTTGACCCGAGCTTCCTCATCTTTGATCGCATCCCAGTGATTTTCACGAATCTGGGAAAGCACTTGCTGGGACTTATCCGCCAACGTCTTCGGTTCCTTGTTGGAGTCAAAGCCTTTGGTGGAAAATCCTAAGTAGACCAAGCCAGCGCTGAGCAAGGCGATCAGCGCGAAGACAAACTTCTCTGCGTGGAAAAGCATGAATTCTTTCGCGTCAAAACTACCCTTGGCCTTCGACTTGTTTTTCGATGGCTTGTCCACTGGCTTTACGTCGGCTGGAGACTCCGACCCGTCTTTGTTCTTCTTTTTTCCAAACATCAGTCAGGTCCTTCCTAATTGTTGCCCGTTGGAGGTGTTGGAGTCGATGGATCGGTCGTCCCTCCAGATCCGTTCGGATCCGAAGGAGCTGGTGTGCCACTGGGGGCAGCCGGAGCGTTTGGATCTGCCGGGGGATTCGGGTTCGCCGGGGGATTCGGGGTAGCAGGCGCATTGGGATCGACTGCTGCATTCGGATCCGTAGGTCCATTCGGGTTCACAGGTCCGTTCGGGTTCACAGGAGCATTCGGATCCGTAGGTGTTGCTGTGTTCGGATTTGGATTCGATGGAGCTGTTGCTCCCCCAGTTGCTTCCGCAGCCCCGCTAGTGGGTTCCGTGGGGGCCGCGGCCGGAGCCACCGTTCCCATCGGAACACCTGCACCGCCTGCAGTTGCATCGGTCTTTGTTCCTCGAAGGTTTGCGGGCGGGTTGTACAAATAAACCAAGCCGTAGATTTCGATGGCGATTTCACCCGTGGTATCAACGGTCGCCGCACCCGGCATTCCCGGTGCGCCGCTGCCTTCTCCGCTCCCCTCGCCGGAATCGTCCTCTTTAAAGCTTGCGCCTGCACCACCACCAGTGCCGAGCGAAGCTGCCCCGCCGGGGAAACCTGCGCCACCGGGCATTCCGCCACCAGCGGCTGCAGCACCGGGTGCCGCCGCAGCATCTGTGTTGTATCGGACTTGCAAAACTTCAAGCATCATTTTGCCATTGCCACACTCGGTGATCAGCCTACCGATTTGAGACTCATCAACCTTGAGCCGCATCCGAACGGGTATTCGCTTAGCAACCGCGATCACGGCATCATTTGCATTTTGCAGGTTCATCGCGGTGCGCAGTTGCGAACCGGTCAGTGGTTTGAAGGAGTTGTCGACATACCGACCATCCGCAGGATCGCGTCGAGCAGGACCGCCTCCCCCGCCGGGCATCAACCCACCTTTGCCTCCGCCCATTCCGCCGTAACCAGCGGGAGGACCACCCCCCGCACCAGCCCCTCCGGCGTAACCGCCTGGAGGTCCGCCACCCATTCCGGGCATACCCATCATTCCACCCATCATTCCACCTGCCGGTGCATCACCGCCGGAAAGCGTTCCTGCATCTCGACTTGCCCGTGCTCCCCAACGGATGAACTCGATTTCTCGTACCACCGCTTGGAAGTTTTCCTTTGCTTCGCTGTTGGTGTTCGCGATGATGTCCATCAGACCACGAAGCAACCAAATGTCTTCTTGTGTGTAGTAGATTTCATGGATAGAGGGCGGAGTGGGCTTGGCAAACCAAGGCAAGGCATCGGTAATGAGATCTTTCTGAGCCGATTCCGGCCAACGCACCAAATCCCGGTTCGTGTCGGCTGCTTTTGCACCAGCACCACCGGTAGTAAAGCCGCCTCCAAGCCCTGGAGGAGCGAAAGAGCCACCACCCCCAGGTGGTTCAAATCCACCCCCTCCAGCGAGAGCTTTTGCATCCAGAACAAACTTCCATGTACTTCCGATTTGTTTCGCCAAGGCGGGGAACTCGGGCTCAATATAGCCTTTGTAAACGTCTCGATCTCGCACCGTAATTTTGTCCAAAGGCTCTGGCCACTTTTCCGGAAGTGGAAAGGGCACCATTTTCTCGAAGGGACGCAATCCATCGAAGATCTCTCGCGTTTGCGGGTATTGAAACGCGGATTGCGGCCAAGTCAAAAACTCCTTTTGGCGTTCATATTGGAACTTCCACGCTTGATCCACGTCATCGACTAAGCCCTCAAGTCGCTTCTCCATTTCCTTATGGGATGACTCATTCGGGTGAGTGGATGCTTTACTGCTGATGTCATTGATCTTGGTAAATGAACTATTTAACGCGCTGATTCGTTGGGAGATCGCTTGATCCATCCCCGTCTTTACCAAGTAAAAAGCTACGGCAGAGAGGATCAGAGCCAAACTGCTGATGATCCAAAACGAATGCTTCGCTGCCTCTTTTAGATAGCGTTTTAGGTCGTCCATGGTCAATCTCTTTCGTCAACTGTCTAAAGGTTTTCCAGTGTTCGGTTGGTCTCGCGATGCTCTTGCATGGCGCGACCTGAAGTCGCTTGCAACAAGATGCCGTGTGGCATCTTAATCCTGAGGCGTACTTTCGGATTCAAAGTTTGACATCGGTGCCGGAGCTGCTGCGGCCGCTGCGGCTGCCGGACCGGTAACATTCGCTAAATCACCAGGTTTCCAAGCGAATTGCACGATAAAGTCAAATTTGGGAGCTTCAAAGTCGGGTGGAACGACATTCCCTTGAGCATCCTTGAGTGGCTCCTTCGTCGGCCCTCCACCCGACCCGCCGCGACCAGGACCACCGCCGAGTCCCAACCCTGCGCCACCACCTTCTCCCCCGCTGAGAGACGCACCAGAGCCACCCCCTGTCCCCAATCCCGCACCAAAACCGGGTCCTCCTGAACCTAATCCAAGCCCCTGACCGCCACCACCTGCTTTTGGTGCTAAGCCCTTCTCTTCCAGCAAGCGAACGTACTCTGGGTTCGGAACGCGATACAAACGATTGGGTTGTGCCGCGCGATTTCTCAGAACAGGGCGACGGATGCCCAAATCGTACATGGTGATCTCTTTGATCTCTCCCGGCTTGGCTCCCGGAAGTTTCACAGTGCCATTTTCCAGGAATTCGATCAAATAATTCGTTACGTGTGCCGCGCCCTCACGCCCCTGCTTTTCTTTGCCGTTGTAGTAGTGGTACCCACGCAATTCGACAACCCAACCTGGACCCGTTGGATCCGGATCTTTTTCGGGGGCTCGCTTGATCTTGGCAAATCCTGCTTGTTCCCTCGCTTTGAACTCTTCCTGATAGCTATCCTTCAAGTCCTGTTTGTACCACCCCGCCAGATTGTCGTAATAGACTTGCTCAATCCGTGTGATGTGGAAGTCCATTCGATCTTTGTAAGGTAGTTCCTCAGGCGTTTTCTCCATCAACAAGGGGTCTCTGCCGAGTGCTTGCTCGATCGCCTCGTAAAGTTCTAGGCACAGCAAGCGTTGCTCTGCCCCTTTGCTAACCTCCGCTCCCACGGCCCGATAAAGGTTCAGTTTTCCCTTGTATTCCTCGTCTTTCGTAAATTCGCCTTTCGACGTGGTGTCCACATTATTTACAGCGGATTCCGCGGAGGACCACAATTCAGGCCGAACCGGACGATAGACCTGTCCGAGCATCGCATGATGGGTGGCCATCCCGACGAGCAATAGAGACAAAGCTCCAACAGCCCAAGGTTTCTTATTTCGGATCACCCGGTCAATCACGATGTCCCGCGGAAGTAGGTTCGTCCGCATAGGACCGCGCCCAAGCATTTGCAGGGCTAAGCCGTAAACGACTCCGAATGCTGCCGCGTTTTCTTTAAACGGCTGGGCCCCGAGTACCTCGGCTCCCGAAAGCTTGGGGAATTTGTCAAAAAGCTCGACATCCATCCCAAGGTTCTTGTTCAAGTACGCCAATAATCCAGGCATTTTCGCGGTATTGCCCATCACCAACATGCCTTCAATCTCTGCCTTTTTATTCAGCGATTTGAAGAACGCTAAAGACCGCTGGATTTCTGTAACCATGTCGTTGAAGACCGGTCGCATCGCTTGAAAGACCAGTTTCGGATCATCCGCTTGCATCGCATTTTTCTTCAAATGCTCTGCTTTTGCGAACGTTAGCTTCAAATCTTTCGTTAATTGACGTGTGAAGTGGTTCCCGCCGATCGGCACGCTGCGTTGCCAAATCCTGAAGCCGTTTGTAACAATCAAATCGCTGGCGTCCGTCCCGATGCTGAGCAAAACAGTGCTCTTCTGCGGGGAATCCGGATCAAATTCCTCATTTGCCATCCGCTCGGCAAACCGTTCGTGGCTGACCAAATTGTATAAACTCATCGGTGCGAGTTGCACCAAATCAATGTCGATTCCCTGCTCCCGGTACGGCTTGAGCGCGCGGAAAACCGCGTCTTTCTTCATCGCAAAGAGCCCGACTTCGCTTTCTAGCGCATAGCCGTCCTCGATCTGCGCTCCTTCCATCTGCTGGAAATCCCAAATCACATCGTTCAAATCGAAGGGAATCTGCTGTTTTGCCTCATATTTGACAATATCTGCAATCTTTTTGACTTCCACTGGCGGTGGCTTGAAAAACTTCGCCAAGCCACTTTGCCCAGGCACGCTAACCCCAATCTTCGTAGCACCCTTCAAATCGTTGCGGGAAAGGAACTGGCTCAGGGCGTCTGCGACCAACGCCTCCGGTTCCGCTTCCGGTTGCGAAAGAATTTTGGGGTACTCCACATAATCGAACGTATCAGCGACTACCTGATCGCCCTCGGTATGACACCGAAGCGCTTTCAGGGAGTTCTGTCCGATTTCAATCCCCCAAACGTGCTGAATCTTTTTCGCCATAACGCGAAGTCTCCGAAGACCCTAGAAAAGCTGGAAAACAGGAAAAGCCGTGAAAGCAGCGAAGCTGAAAATCTAGACCACCTGAAAGCTAGACCCACTGTTATGTTATCGTGGAAATCATGGCACTGTCAAAAGTTTCCTACTTCCATTCCCAAAATTATGTGTTTTCTCATTCCGGGGACGACATTGTCCGAGCAATCAACACGCCCCAGACCTGTATCCCCTGCCCGATAACAGTGTTACATTGTGTAATGTCTGGGAATTTCCCTTCCATCGCTCGCATCCGAACTGCTCGCCGAGAGAGGTCCCTATCTTGTTTCGCCTAGCCGGAATTATCCGATTCGGGACGCAACGACGTCAAACACCTCGTAGAAATTATCTGTCGACGGATCGAATCCTCAAGTCGATCACCTTGAGGCTATGCGCGGTGTTGCTGTGCTTGGCTTTCGAGTCGCGGGATCACGCTCAAGCCCAATCGAATCCGCTCGCCGAGCCTGCGCCCAAGAACCCTTCGAACGGTTCGGCGGAGAAAGTCACACCCCGTTCCAATACACCCCGTTCCAATACACCCCGTCACCTTACACCCCGACCGGACAACCCTCAGGACGCTGAAATCCTGCATTGGATCGAACAACTTGGCTCTGATAGCTTCTCCGAACGACTCGAAGCACAGGGAAGGTTGGAACGATTCGGGCTCGATGCCCTCGATTTACTCCGTTCGGCCACCGAGCACTCCGATCCACAAATCGCAGCCCAAGCCCGGTTTATGGTGCAAAGCGGCCGATTCGCGAATGTAACGACTACCGCTCCTTTCGAACTGCGGAAACTACTCGAACTCTTCGATACATCCGACACCGATGGCAAAATCTCTCAAATACAAAGCCTTAACCGACTAGACAACTATCTTGGAGTTCGCCCACTTTGCCGTATCGCTCGTTTCGAATGCAATCCACAAATCGCAAAATTCGCTGCCTTGGAACTGATGCGTCGCCTTAGCCCATTCGAGCCCGCCGCGACTCTTCCAATCGCAGACGACGATCTATCCGATCTTTACGGTTCCCTATCCGAAGTTACCGAAGGTTCGCTAAACACAAACACACCCCAACAAACAAAGCTTGCCGCAATCATCGCGGAAGCGACCCAAGGCGCGCGGAGCGAAGCGTGCCAGTGGCTTCGACTTGCATTCGTAACCGATAACCCATCGACATTTCCCCTCGATCAGTGGTCCTCTATCGTTCAGTACGAAGAGCAATTGACTCTCTCTTCTCATTCGGATGCCTCCATACATACCCTTGCTCCACTGATGCGTTGGGTGGCAGAACAAGCCTCTCTAGATCCATCGACGCGGCAGGAAGCTCTTGAGATAGGTCGTAGACTTTCTGAAATCACTCTTGCTCGCCAACCAACGATCTTGCCTCAGATCCAATTTTGCGAATGGTCGCTTCGAGCGAAACTACCGGAACTGGTCCCAGCCCACTTCCTGTCATCGGATTCGGTGTTTCCTCAACAAGCTCCTTCTTTGCTGAATTACTTGCTCGCAGAAAGCTTTGCGATGCAAGGCAAACAAGAGCTGGCGGATCAGATCGCGCGACTCGCACGTGCTCGCGCTACCATCCGACTACAAAAAGACTTATCCCTCGATGTAAACTCCACGGCCGAACCTCCTGAAAATCCGACCGATCCCTTGGCACTGCGTAGCAATAGTGAAGGAATGGAACGGGCCGTGGTTGCAGAAGCTCTGATCAATCGTGGCTCATTCGCTTGGGCCGAAGCCGAATTGCGAGTCGCTCTTGAAGGCCGATATGATTCGCCTGAATTTGCCTCAACGGTTGGCTTGTCTCTTCTCTCGCAGTTGCTTCACGAACAAGACCGCGACGAAGAGGCCTCCAAGGTCCTCGAAGCTTTCGCGCAACGCTTCGAAAACGAAAAGCTTTTTCAGATGCAAATCGACTCTACAGGTTCCGAAATACCATCGACCTACCATATGTTTGCGGCAAATGTCTTGGCAAAAAACGGTAAACATGAAGAAGCACGCTCCCGCTACCTCAAGGCCGTCGAACTCTACCCAGAAAATGTCGATGCCCTCATTGGCCTTGCTCGACTCCCCGAGACCAATGAACAGAAAACCATGCGGTTGCAAGAACAATCTCAAGTCGTGATTCTGCTGCGAAATGAGATCGAAGAAATTGACCGCCAACTCCGTCTCGCCGCTCCGATGTTCCAAAAAAGCGAAAAACGACGACTTGCTACTCAACTCAACACCTACGCTTGGCTCATTGCCAATACAGAAGGGGATCAGCAAGAAGCCCTGCTCATGAGTCGCCGCGCTTGCACGTTGAGCCCCGATCGCTCGGCGCTGCAAGATACCCTAGCCCATTGCTACGAACGTCAGGGGAACTTCGATGCCGCCGTTCGAGCACAACGCAAAGCCGTCGCGCTCGAACCCCATCAACCCTCCCTCCATCGCGCTTTGAAACGCTTCGAAGAAAAAGCCAAAGAAAAGCGAGAAAAAAACGAGTGACCGCAAAAGAGCAAGGGTTGGAACTTCGGTCCTAGCGATCGTTTTCTTGGTCGCTTCCTAACAACCGGATCGAGTTACCGCCATCATTGAGTAGCAATCCAGCATCTCGGTAAATGTCAAGCTTTTCGCGTGTGTCTTCGATGTCCAAGTTTCTCATGGTCAGTTGTCCAATCCGATCAGTCGGAGTGAACTCACCCTTACC
The DNA here is from genome assembly GCA_044344575.1 of Pirellula sp. Classification (GTDB taxonomy): domain Bacteria; phylum Planctomycetota; class Planctomycetia; order Pirellulales; family Pirellulaceae; genus JBKCUI01. Next base: position 7,645 of record JBIJCS010000139.1, read on the forward strand.
ACTCTCCATCGTTAACCGCTCAGGTTTGTACGTGAGATTTGGGCTTTGGGTGTCCAGAATCGAATAGTCGTTCCCACGCCTCAATTCCAATACGACTGTTCCCGTCACAGCGCGTGCAACCCAGCGTTGCAATGTTTCGCGAAGCATCAACGATTGCGAGTCAAACCAGCGACCCTCGTACAACAAGCGGCCTAGGCGACGCCCCATGTCGCGGTACTGCTCCATCGTTCCTTCGTTATGAATCCCAGTGACCAGCCGTTCATAAGCGATAAAGAACAAAGCCATACCCGGTGCTTCATAAATCCCACGACTCTTCGCTTCGATGATCCTGTTTTCGATTTGATCGGACATTCCCAGGCCATGTCTTCCGCCGATCGCATTGGCTTCCAACACCAAATCAACTTTGTTTGCGAAGTCACGGCCATTGAGGGCCACGGGCAGACCGTTCTCGAAAGTGATTTCTACGACTTCAGGAGCGATCACACAATCTGGTTTCCAAAATGGCACACCCATAATCGGATCGACAATCTTGATGCCTTTGTCTAATTGCTCAAGATCCTTTGCTTCATGCGTCGCTCCCCAGATGTTCGAGTCGGTCGAATAAGCTTTTTCCTTGCTCATTTTGTAACCTAGCCCGGCTTTTTCAAGCAATTCCGACATCTCTTTGCGCCCCCCCAGTTCTCGATTGAACTGTTCGTCCAACCAAGGCTTATACACTTGGAGACTTGGGTTAGCTAACAATCCATACCGATAAAATCGCTCGATGTCGTTCCCTTTGTACGTGCTGCCATCCCCCCAAATATCGACTCCGTCGGCCTTCATCGCTTGCACGAGCATCGTGCCTGTTACCGCTCTGCCGATCGGCGTCGTATTGAAATACGGCATGCCGGCCGTGGTGATATGGAACGCACCGCACTGCAAGGCTGAAAGCCCTTCGTGCACCAGCTGTTCTCGGCAATCGATCAGACGAGCCAATTCCGCTCCGCATTCCATCGCCCTTTTGGGGATGTCGTCATAATTCGCTTCGTCAGGTTGTCCCAAATTCGCTGTGTAGCAATAAGGAATCGCGCCCTTCGCACGCATCCAATAAATCGCCGCACTCGTGTCGAGCCCCCCGGAAAAAGCGATCCCCACTCGTTTTCCTACAGGAAGTGTCTGCAATATCTTCGACATGGACTGTTTCTTCTCTTTCTTGTCGCTTTCAAACCCGTTTAGCTCTCAACCGAAATGCGTGCAACCAATCGATATTCCTGCGACCTGCAACCGATCGATCCGGTCGATATTATGCCTCAGTTTGGAATTCCTGCCAAAGGGGAAATCGTTCTGCTACGGACTCTTCGATGCGGATCGCTTCGTAAATCAATGCCTTGGCATCCTCCCGCTTCAACTCCGAATCGCAATAAACAATCAGCAATGTTTCATCGTTGCGAACAGGTTCCCCGACCCTTTTCTCCATCTTGATTCCCACCGAAGGATCGATCCGTTCCCCTGCCTGCTTGCGACCTCCACCCATCGCGATAATGGCTTGACCGAGCTTCTGTCCGTCGATGCCGTTGAGGACGCCCGAACTGCGTGCCTTGATTTCTTCGCATTTCCCCAATGGGCGGGGCGAATGTAGCTTTCCACCTTGCATGTGCACCATCGCTTCAAACCGTTCCATCGCTCGACCGCTTTGCAGGTGTCCCCTAAGTATCTCACGTGCCGCTGGTGCATCGATTGCCTTACCCGTCGACACCAATACTCTAGCGCACAACTCCAACGTCAATTCCATCACGTCCGCCGGCCCCTGCCCCTTCAACGTCTCCAGCGATTCATCGACTTCACACGCATTGCCGACCATCGCGCCTAGCGGCTGATTCATGTCGGTGAGCAACGCAACGGTCTTGATCCCTGCACGAAGTCCATTCGAGCACAGCGACTTCGCTAACTCGCGAGCACGATCGAGCGTTGGCAGAAATGCCCCAGATCCAAACTTGACATCCAGCACCAATGCATCGAGTGTCTCCGCAATTTTTTTCGACATGATGCTCGCAGTAATCAGCGGTATCGAGGGTACTGTTCCCGTCACGTCGCGCAACGCATAGAGTTTCTTGTCGGCCGGAACTAATCGGTCGGTGGCCCCGGTGATAAAGCATCCGAGCTTCT
>JBIJCS010000647.1:0-2639 GCA_044344575.1 Pirellula sp.
AAGCGCGGCGAATGGTTGCGGCTTATGTGATGACGGAAAAGAACTGCAAGCGGATCGAAGTTGTACAGGACAGTGTTGGGATGGGGGCATACAACATGGACAGTCATAACACGCAGCGATATGTCACGCCGGAGGGACTAGCGCGAAATGAGGGGGACGTTCAGATCCCGACGAAGCCTTATCCGATATCGAGTCGCAGCATTATGCCCAAGCAATCTGAATGCGATAACTTGTTGGTACCGGTATGTTTGTCTGCAAGTCACATCGCTTATGGTTCGATTCGCATGGAGCCGGTTTTTATGGTGTTGGGGCAAAGTGCAGCGGAGATCGCTTGTTTAGCATTGGACCAGCAGTGTGCAGTCCAGGAGGTTCCGTACGCAACGCTCCAGATGCGGTTGCTCGAGGCGAAGCAAGTACTAGATTTTGAGTGAGTTTGCTATTCGAGGCCGAAGTAACCTGCGGGCGGAATTGCTTGGCCGCCGATGATTCCCAATCCTCGGCTTGGTAGGAACCTTGGTTCGAGAGCGAATTGGAAGGATGCGTTATCGCGACCGCTGTCGACCGCAAGTCCGAGTCGCAGGAGGAATGATTCGCCGATACGGGTCAGGCCGATGGTGTGACCGTTGCTGCCGGTGGGTCCGAAGTCGTAGACGGAACCTGCGACGGCGGCCCATTTATCATTCATGCGATAGGTAAGGGTTGAAGTCAGCAGTTGCGCACTGATGGGGCCTTCGAGATTGGTGAATCCAACGTAGAAATCCCCCCGTAGTGGTCTGGAGATCAACGTTCCGAGGGTGGTCGCTTTTAGGCCTCGATCGAACATATCGTAGTAACCGTCGCTGAGCAACGTGACGCGATCGCCGACATGGTAACGAAATTCGTAGTTGATACCTCCGATGGATTCACCGAAGTTATCGCGGTCCGGTTTTGCGAAGTAGATGGCATCGACGTCGAATTCCACAACATCAGCAATTCGTTCACGGCCTTGCACACCCCGTTTGGTTTGCCAACGTTGATGCACACCGAATCGACTTTGAAGCTGATCCGTTACGACTTGTGAGCTCGAAGCGGTCACGTAGCGTTGCATCCCTTGTCTTGCTGCGTATTCCACGGAATCGAATTGTTCGGGGAGTGATCCGCCGAATGTGTTGAAGACGAGTCGTCTGCGGAAGTGTTCTTGGCTGTTGTCATCGATCGGATCGTAGAGTGGCAACAGATCCATTTCGCGGCTGGTATCGGCGTACCAAGTTTCTGTTTCGAGGGAGATTTTGTGGGCGAGTCCATTCAGATTGAACAATGAACTTTGGACTTCTGGGGCGACACGCCACATGGGTAGCGAGGTTCTCAAACCAGCTTGTCCGGTTAGCCGACCGAGGGATTCGCCATTGAGGTCTTCGCCCCAGTAGGCGGCTTCGCCCGAGATAAATGGCACCCATTTGGAGTGTCCAGTGTCCCAAGGCAGTGAGAGTTCTTGGCGTGTGATCGCTTGGATGCCTGAAGCACTTTGCTCCCAGGGTTGCAATTGGAATTTCGCGGCATCTTGAGGGTCGGTTGGGGTGGATGCGACTTTGAGTTGTCCGTACCCGACTTGGGAATGGGCGTTCCAAGTCATCCAGTCGCCGACATTTTGGCCGAGCCAATAGTGGTCGAGTCGTGGGAGCCATTGTGTTTCGGTAAAGAAGTCGTTGAGTCGAACTTGTGTCCAAAGATCGAGCATTTGCTGACCGAGGAAGTAGTGTCGGTAACGCAGTGCGGTAGAACGATCTTTGAGGGTATCCCATTCTTGTTCGAAGTACTGTTCTAAGAAGTTTCGGTCAGATATGTATCCGAATTCGCCCCAGAGTTCTTGGTCAGGAGAAAGGAGCTGTCGGTGTTGTAGTACCACTCTACCGCGTGAGGTTTCTTCTGGCACTAGGCCGGTTCGGTCACTGCCGAGCGTGTCGAGTCCTTTGTCTTTTAAACCCCAGGCGTCGAAGTAACCGTAAGCTGGCCCGCCGCCGTGCAGTGAAGGGAGGTTGTAGCGAAAGTTTGTACCGAGGGCGAAACCTCGTTTGCTTAGGTAGTCGGTGGATAGTCCCCAGCGGGTGCCATCGATCGCATCGATACCTAGGATTTGATAGAGGTTCCAATCAACGAGTGCTTGGGTGCCGAAGATATTGTCATTACGAAACTGCGCACCGGTGATATAAAAGCTAGGTGTATCGACATTCGTATTGAGGATTGGCCAATACGCGACGGGTAAGCCTTCCATGTAGACGAAGTTGTGGCGTGCTTTGGCTTTCATGGCGGTGGTGTCACCGGATGGAGCGAGGACACCGAACCCGAGAAGACCTGTTTGTTCGGTTGATTGGCGTTGGTCGTTCAGTTCGATACGATCGGCTTGAAGCCAGTATCTTGGCACACCGAGTCGGCTACTGGTCATCGCAGCGCGGTTCGCCATGAAGTTTTCACGGGAGCGTTGTTGAATCACGTCGGCTTTCAGCCGTACGATTCCTTCGTACTTTGGAGCGGGGGTGAGGACTTCGGCACCGAGGATCATGCCGTATTCGGATTGCACGTTGTAGTACATGCGATCGGCGTAGATCTTGCGAGCGCCTTGTTGGAAGACAATGTTACCTTCAAGGTAGAGTTCGACGGGT
>JBIJCS010000632.1:0-2639 GCA_044344575.1 Pirellula sp.
GCCACCCGAGCTTCACTCCAGAGTTTCAACCCAACGCTTCGATGCCTAAACCATTCCTTATCTACGTGAAAAAGTGTCCCGTCTGTGGAGACGGATTGTGCCGCGTGCGAATCTGCCAACATCGTGGACGACTCACCGGTGCCATCCTCTGCGACGAATGCGAAACCGTTTGGACCGATCCGAGTATGAAACAGAAGTTCACCCAGGGGAACGAACCCGCTACTCCGTGCTGCCCCGATTGCAAAAATTCTCTGTGGGAACCCAATAGCCATTGGGCGGATATCCCAGAAGTCTGCTTGCTCGGATGGTATGATGCTGTCCACATCGTTCGTCCAGATGGGGCACAAGCCTAAGACGAATCGATGTTCCTGCAAATCGCCCTGCTCCGCCCGCAACCTTATCTGCTTACTTTTATCTGCTTACTTTTTCCTCTTTCCGTTCCTTTTCGGTTTTTTCTTCATGTTAACCTGGATCATCCTCATCTTCGTCGTTGGCTATCTGGCTATCGCACTTGAACATCAAATTCACATCAACAAGGCAGCTTCGGCAATCCTCACTGGAGTCTTGTGCTGGACTTTGTACGCAATCAACTTCAACTCGCTGGTCCCCCAAGAAGCCTACGACACCTGGCACAACCTGCAAGGTGCAACCGATGAAAGTGGAGGGCTTGATCCGAAATTACACTTTCTGGTCGATGGCCAACTCAGTCACTTGTTCTCCGAGACCGCCGGCATCTTGTTCTTCTTGATCGGTGCGATGACCATCGTCGAACTTGTCGATGCTCACGAAGGCTTCTCGCTCATCACGCGATACGTTCGCTCAAAGAGCAAAGTGACCTTGTTATGGGTGATCGGTATCTGCACCTTCTTTCTCTCGGCAGTCCTCGACAACCTGACGACCACGATCGTGATGATTTCGGTCTTGCGAAAGCTTGTCGCCGACCGTGAACTGCGTTTGCTCTATGTGGGTGTTGTTGTGATCGCAGCAAATGCCGGTGGAGCTTGGACTGTCATCGGCGACGTAACAACCACGATGATTTGGATGAAGCACAAGATCGGTGAATGGGAAGTCATGCGCGATCTGTTCTTGGCCAGCGTCGCTTGTTTACTGGTCCCTCTCTTCATCCTTTCGACAAGACTGAAAGGGGAGCTCGAAGCCCCCCAAGATACCGATGCCGATCGCGAAGAACGCTCTATTGAGACTTGGCACAAAGCCCTGTTTCTCTTCCTTGGTGTTGCAGGACTACTGAGTGTTCCTATCTTCAAAACCTACACTCACCTCCCACCGTTCATGGGCATGATGTTGAGTTTGGGAACCCTCTGGCTCGCTTCGGAACTCGTCTCACATACGATGGATGAGAAAACCAAAAGCAGCACTGGCGTATTGGCCGCCCTGCGACGTATCGATATGTCGAGTGTTCTTTTTTTCTTGGGGATCCTTCTCGCCGTCGGTGCCCTCGGCTCGATCGGCGTCCTGACCCAATTGGCAAAGACCCTCGAAGCGACCTTGAAGAATCAATCGCTAATTGCAGTGATTATCGGGCTCGTCTCGGCGGTTGTCGATAACGTTCCGTTGGTCGCCGCAGGTATCGAGATGTATTCGGCAACCAATGAACTGAACGATCCGTTTTGGATGTTGCTAGCGTATTGCGGTGGAACAGGGGGAAGCTGCTTGATCATCGGTTCGGCGGCCGGAGTGGCGGCTATGGGCCTCGAGAAAATCGATTTCTTCTGGTACCTCAAGAAAATCACCCCACTGGCATTCGCCGGCTATTTCGCTGGAATTCTAGTCTATTTCTTGCAACAAGCCATCTTCTAGACCGCGCATCAACTGCACCGAGATGGTCGACAAACCAAAAGAGATTGTGGTCGAGTCTGGCCGGATTGCGGTTTTTCTCCTTACCGAGTCGGGCTGAATCCCTAAAATTCTGACCGTAAATGCCGGCGGCCCGAACAACGGTGATCCCTCCTATCCGAATTGAACGAAGCGATGAGCAAGCAGTTTTCTGATCGAACCTCCCAATTGCCCGATGACCAACGGATTGTGATGACGGCTGTTGGTTTGACGAGCCCCAACGGGAACAATCTCGAAGACTATCGCGCGGCACTTTTGGCGGGGCGCAGCGGTGTTCGGAACTACAACATCCGTTACGTCGGCGATACCCACGCTGGCGTCTGCGAATTCGAAGCGGTCAAGTACCAAAGCAAACGGGACATGCGGAGAGGAACACGCGCAGGGACCATCGGCATCTGGTCCGCCAGAGAAGCGATCGGACGCAGCGGTATCGATTGGGAGAACGTCGACAAATCCCGCGTGGGAATCTACATCGGTATTACCGAACATGGAAACGTAGAAACCGAAAACGAAATCTATTCGATCTCGCAGTTCAATTACGATACGACCGTTTGGTCTCACCACCACAACCCACGCACCGTCGCCAACAATCCCGCTGGCGAAATTGCTCTGAATATGGGGATTACGGGCCCGCATTACACCATCGGTGCCGCCTGTGCCGCTGGAAACGCCGGGATCATCCAAGGTGTTCAAATGCTGAGGCTTCACGAATGTGACCTAGCCATCGCCGGTGGGGTCTCGGAAAGTATTCACACCTTCGGTATTTTCGCCTCTTTCAAATCCCA
>JBIJCS010000633.1:0-2633 GCA_044344575.1 Pirellula sp.
CAAAGAATACAGACCGGGGCGGGGCGGACCAATGTCTCACGCAAAGAAGCAAAGAAGACAGACAGGGGCGGGGCGGACCAATGTCTCACGCAAAGAAGCAAAGGCGCAAAGGGGGGGAGCGTTTTTGTTTAGCAGTCAGCCGGAGGCGTACCAGGATTCGATTTCTCATGTCTCACGCAAAGGCGCAAAGACGCAAAGAATACAGACAGGGGAGACAGATTGTTTGGTGCTCTCTCTTTTGTCTTTTTACTTGGTTTTCCCTTTGCGATCTTGGCTTCTTGAGCGGAGCGGGCGTGAGAATTTTCGGTTGGGGATGGTCTCGCGCGAGTGGTGCTCGCGCGAGGGGTGCAGTGTGGCTAAATGTGCCGTGATTGCGACGGGAGTTATTTCGTCGGTGCTGGCAAAATCACTCTGCCTGGGGTGTTTAGATCTAATCGAAAAACCGCACCTGGTTTGCCGTCGGCTTGGATGGCCCCAGTAACGAAGAGTTGATCGTGCTTGGGACCGCCGAAGGCTACGTTGCTGGTGAGTTTATTTCCTCCTGGGTAGGTACGAATCAGCTTGCCAGTCGTATCGAGAACTTGGACTTGTTGCATTCCATAATGGGCAACAAACAAATTGCCCTTTGCGTCGAGGCACATGCCGTCCGGTTGATTATCTTCCCATTTGCCGCTGGGGTTCTTCGGAAGATCTGCAAAGACTTTCATCGGACCGACTTTACCGGGTGAGAGTACTGGGTATTCGAGGACTCGATTGAATTGGCTTTCGCCTACTAACAGTTTTTTCCCGTCTTCCGTCAAAACAACTCCATTTGGAAAGGCAAGGCCGGATGCCACTAGGTGGGTTTTTCCGGCGGGGTCGACATAGTGAATTGTCCCGATGGGGTTATCCTTTCCGGAATCCCCTGGGTCGGTGAAGTAAAAGCCACCTTTTGGATCGAGGGTCAGGTCGTTGGGTCCACGTAGGGGTTTTCCATCGCATTCGATGGAAGCGTGCGGAAGAGGTTTTCCGTTACGGTCGAGGTGCAGCACTGCGTGTTGACTAGCGTCACATGCCAAATGAGTTCCATCTGCGAGGACTTTGTGTCCGTTTGGAGCGCCGGTTACTGCAAATTCGCTGTTCTCGCCTTGGAGATTGAATTTCGTGATGGTTTTGTCCCAAGAGATGTATCCAGTGCCCTGATGATCGAATACGACGCCTTCGCTATAGCTGGGGACTTCGAAGAGTTTTTTCGCTTCGATCTTTTCGGCAGCCGGAAGGTCTTGTGCGTGCACAGTTCCTAGTATGGCAGGAGTAGTCATTGCGCAGGCGAAGATGAGGGATTGAAAGAATCGAAGTCGTTGTAGTGGGTTAAGTAAAAGCATCGTAGAAATCTCCTGAACAACAAGGAAAGGAATCAGCTGGGAAAGTATAAGTGATGACGGAGGGGGAATGTGTCGGATTTACGAAGGGCTTGTTTTACATTTTCAGCGAGATCTTGCAGTGTTCCGTTGTTTTCAATGACCAGGTCGGCGAGTTGGCTTTTTCGATCGGTTGGCCATTGGGTAGCTTCGCGGTTCAAAAAATCATGTTCGCTCCAGCCACGTCGTTGGGCTCTAGCTAGTCGATTCGGGGCAGAGGCATCGATGAACCATACAACATCGCAGGCGCAGTTCCAGCTGGACTCGAAGAGGAGTGGAATATCGAGGACGATCCAGTCTACGGTTTGTTTTGGGGGTGCGGTTGGAGTTTCGGTGGCATGTGTCATCGGGTCGCTGACCTTTGTTGCATCCTTGATTGCTTGTTCGATTTGGTTGCGTATTTGTTGGCGGATGCGCGGATGTGTTAGGGCTTCGAGTTTTGTTTTTCGGTCCTTTGCTAAGTCGGACTGGCCGAAGACAAGTTGTGCGACTTTTTTTCGGTCTATTGCAGGTTGGGAGTGGGATGGCAGAATTGAGCCGGGGGTAAGTTCTTCAAGGATTTCATTTCCGAAAAGGGCCAGTAGGGGAGCGCGTAGTTCGTCGCTCTGTAGGACTTGATGTCCGATTTGATCGGCGTGAATGATCAAGGCATGGTGATCAGCGAGCATTCGAGTGACTTCGCTTTTGCCGCTGGCGATACCGCCGGTGATGCCGAGGATGCGAGGTCGGTTCATAGTGGATCACATTCTGCCCAATTGGAACCTGTTTTAACGTCTACCTTTACTGGGACGATAAGAGGCATGACTGTTTCCATGGTTTGGCGAACCAAAGCCGCGAGTGGTTGAACGTCTTGCGGAGCGACTTCGAAAACGAGTTCGTCGTGGATTTGCAAGAGCATATTGGCTTGTAAGCCGGCGGATTTCAGTTCGCGAGCGATAGCGATCATGGCGAGTTTGATCATATCCGCTGCGGTACCTTGGATGACGGTATTGATCGCCATGCGTTCCGGTTCCAGCAGTTGTTTTCGTTTGTGTTCTTCGAGGGTTTCGAAGTCGCGGATACCTTTGAGGATTCGTTTTCGACCGGAGAGTGTTTTTACGAAGCCATTTTTTCGGCAATCGATGAGCGTTTGCGCGATGAAATCTCTGACTTGCGGATATTTTGCAAAGTACTCATCGATAAACAGGGTGGCTTCTTCTCGAGAGATTCCAAGAGACTTGGCGAGTCCGAAGG
>JBIJCS010000634.1:0-2632 GCA_044344575.1 Pirellula sp.
TTGCTCCACCCGGGATGGGGCGAGAAGCTGCTCGTTCTCGGGAGCGTTCCGTCGCGTCCCAGTATGCTTTTTCTGGCCACAAGCCTTCTTCCAACGCGATGTTGTTGTACTCGAGCAAGGATCCTTTAAGCATGTGAATTTCGGTGATCGATTTGTTGTACTCCGTCAGAGCTCGCACATAGTTTCGACCAGCATTCGCACGGCTTTGCTGAGCTCGCAAGAGCAAGTCCATGATCTGCTCGACGTTCGCATCTCCGGCATTGAACTTCTCTTGATAGAGCTTCACCCAGCGGTCTGCAGCGGATAAAGCTGCAAGTTGCTCAGTCATTTGGATGTAGTTGCTGTTGAGTTCACGTAGAACTTGGCTGATACGGTGTGTAGCCGCAATTTCCTTTTCTTCAAGCAACGCATGGTCCCGCGCTAGAGCCAATTGTTTGTTGCGAACATCATTGTGAGCGCGTCGTGCTCCAACTGGGTTCGGGAGAAAGTCCAAGCGAAGAGCCGCTTCTTGGTAGTCTCCACCGAGCAATTCTTCCCAAGCACTTGGAGCAGGATTGGTTCGAGGATTAGGTGGAAAAGGTCCATTGCCACCATCGTCGAGAAGAGATGCACCCACGCCGACGTAACGATAGATCAAGGACAAGTCGACGTTGGCCAGCATCTGATTCTTCGATGAGAGGACTTCTAACTCGCGTTGTTTGATCAACCAGCGTTGACGACGTAGGTCGACACTGCGATTGAGCATTTCATTCAAGGCTTCATCGAAATCGAATTGTGCCATTCCAATAGCTGGCTTGTCCGATGGGCGAATCAAGCGACCGTCGGTGCTTGCCCAGCCGATCAATACTCGCAATGCTTGCTCTCGGCCAAAGAGTCCGGGGTCACCACCGAGAGCTCCACCACCAGCAAGTGCTGAGTCCAATTGGGCTTGGAAATCGTGATAGGTAAACTTTGCTTGGGCCTCGGTTGTTCCTGCTGCTCCCTTTTGAAGCTTCTCAAAAGCGATGTGATAGGCTTTCGCCGCACTATCGCGAGCAATCCGAGCGTTTTCAACGTTCCAGTAAGACTGGTAAAGATCCCAATAAGCAAATTCGACGTCGCGAACCAGGTTGCGAACTCGTTCCTCAAAATCGACCAACGAAAGGTCTTCGTTGATGCGAGCCAAAACAACCGGAATGCGATTGACCGAGGTGCCGCGACCTCGAAGCAAGGGATGTTGAACTTGAAATTCTAGGACTTGGGTGTAGTCGCTAGGCACAGCACGTCCCGGACCATCAGTCGCGATATTATTGAAACTGTAGATGGTCTGCGAGCGAGCGGTGACAATGCCACCTGTCGCCATCCGTTTCGAAAGCGCCATTTGTCCGGTGCTGTCACGACCGGTGAAAGGAGTAGGATTGAAAGGGTTGTCTTCGCCGACGTTCCTCGCACGGTCCGTGTTGTTGTAAGAAAAGAACGCTGAGAACTGTGCATCGAATTCACTCAATGCATCTTCTACACCACCGACTTGATTCGCTCTCGCCGCACCGCGAGGAAGTACCCGATTCCCGTTCTGATCCACTGCAATCTGTTGTGGACTGGTAGTCGTCGCTACGATCGCCGGATCGTAAACTGTCGAAAGTTGTTGACCAGGAGTGGAAAGAATGTTGGCCGCAATATCAATGTTTTGACGCTGTGTTCCCGGGATCGTACGGATTAGCTTGCTGTTGACCAACGCATAAGAGATGCACTCTTCAAGGGTTACATCTAAAAACTCAAATTGCTGATTGTCGAGGCTCAATGGCTCGATCGCGTGCGTCGCTTCGACAGGCGGATTGATTTCCAAATCTGGAACTTCAATGCGTTGAGCATGATCCAGGTAATGCGAGAGACTGGAACGTTCTCGAAGGAAATAGGGTTGAGTCGGATGGCAACCGGCGAGCAGCAAGCTGCCGAGTTGAAGTCCAACAAACCACTTGTGGAAGGTGCGTTTCATATGCCTGGGATTCCCATCCAAATGCGGTGCAACGCATCGCCCACCGATCGCTAGGCAAGTAGCGAACGACGAAGCACAACTCGTTGATCCTTTGGTGTTAGGCCCCCCTAACATGCAAACCCCGAACAAGTCGGAATTCGCACAGAACTGGTATCGGCTCACGACTTGGTAAACTTTGACGATTGCGAAAGAAATTCCGACGATTTCCGAGCAGGGATTGCTAGCACTAATCGACTTCTCCCGCATCCACCATTCACTCGTAGCCACCGCTCGCCAGACGGTGGAGATTTTCCTCGCAACATCCACCGCACTACCGTAGCCACCGTTCGCCAGACGGTGGAGATTTTCCTGGCCACCTCCACCGCTTGGCAGCGGGTGGCTACATCAGCAACATCCACCGCTCTCCCTGCATCCACCATTCTCCCGTAGCCACCGTTCGCCAGACGGTGGAGATTTTCCTGGCCACATCCACCGTTCTCCCGTATCTACCATTCTCCCGTAGCCACCGTTCGCCAGACGGTGGTCGTTTTCCTCGCAACCTCCACCGCTTGGCAGCGGGTGGCTACGATGGGATGTCGGTGGAGATTTTCCTGGCCACCTCCACCGCTTGGCAGCGGGTGGCTACATCAGCAACATCCACCGTTCTCCCTGCATCTA
>JBIJCS010000655.1:0-2631 GCA_044344575.1 Pirellula sp.
TTTGTCGGGGATCAATGGCGCGCGTTGCCCCCATCTTGCGAGCAAGTTCTAGACGGAATGGGTTCAAGTCTGTGATGACAACATGGCGAGCTCCCGCATGTCGCACAATAGCTGTGGCCATCAATCCAATTGGCCCTGCCCCCGTAATCAACACGTCTTCTCCCAAACAATCGAACCGCAACGCCGTATGAACCGCATTGCCAAATGGATCAAAGATTGCAGCAACATCGCGATCAATCCCATCATGATGATGCCAAACATTGGTAACAGGTAAGGCAATAAACTCGGCAAACGCACCGGTACGATTAACCCCAATTCCCTGCGTGTCTTTGCAAAGATGCCTTCGCCCCGCTAAACAGTTTCTACAACGACCACACACCACATGCCCTTCGCCGGATACAACATCCCCAGGGGCAAAGTCTTTTACGTTCGAACCAACCTCTACAATCGTCCCAACAAACTCATGGCCGACAACCATCGGAACTGGAATGGTCTTTTGCGCCCAAGCATCCCAAGAATAGATGTGCAGATCCGTACCGCATATCCCGGTCTTTTCGACCCGAATCAAACAGTCGTTAATTCCGATCTGCGGAAATGGGACATCCTGTAACTCCAACCCTACGCCCCGATGGTGCTTAACTAGTGCCTTCATGCTACGATCCATGTTGAAGAAATAGAACTTCCACCCATTTTGATGTCATCCACGGGTAAACCAACAAGGTTTCGCCACGCAGCCAGCCCGAAAGGGGGGAAAACGGCATTCCTACCTGCAGTCCAACCACCGCAGGAGCTATGGGATGGTAAAAATGGAGTTTTCCCTACATTCGGAACGATTAAGGATAAAGGGTTCCCAAGAAACCGTCGATGCGGGGTGCGAGAAAGCTAGTTTGCCCGGGAAACTCTTCGAGGGTATCTCGAAAGTAAGTAATCTTGCGGTATGATTAGGGATTCGAATACGTATCGAACAAGCGATAATGATGAACGAATTGTCGGTTCTCCATCTAGCAGTGACCCTTACCGAACCTCCCTCATGGGTGGTGCTGTCGATCTTTTCATTGGTCGGACTTTTTGTCGTCTTCCACCGTTTTTGGTCCCTGCGAAATTTGGACATCTTACTCGTTTTGTCCTTCATTCCCGGGTTTATGCTCGTTTACGAAGGGCAGCAAGGCTCCGGCATCTGGTTACCCGGAACCGCACCTGAAACCAAACTCTACTGGGGCTTTCTCTCTCTTCTCGTATGCTGCGGTTTAATGACGGTTCGTATGCTGTGGGATACCGCAATCGTTCGCCGTCCACTTTTGGAACCCAACCTCAACAGCGGTGGGATGCTTTTTATAGGTATTTCGTTGATCCTTTTTCTTGTGATCAATATCGCAATGAGCCAGCCTAGCCCCGGAGATTCTAACCGAGCCTCTGGTTTGGGGCCGGGAAATGTTCTACTGCGATCCATCCCACGCATTGAAACGATGCAAGCTCCTCAAGCCTCGGATTTGGATCATTCGAAAAGCGCCTCAGCTGCGCCGGGGGCAGATGTCGCTGATGCATCCTCCAATGAGAAATCCTTGCCCGCCCCCAACAACGCAACCCTTCCTGCCGTAGCCGCAAAAGAAGTACGTCGCAATCTTTGGATCCCAAAAATCCTCGCGATCGCTTCGAATTTAATTCTGATCGCAAGCATTGTTGGAATCGGCTACTGGCATTTCGGCAGTTTTAATACAGGGGTCGGAACCGCAACTCTGTATCTTCTTCTGCCCTACACGGCACACACCGCCGGAAATGTGGCGCATGTGGTTCCTGGAGCACTTCTGTTACTCGCACTTCTGATGTACCGCCAACCACTACTGGCAGGAATTTTTCTCGGGTGCGCAGCAGGAGTGGTCTATTACCCTTTCTACCTACTACCACTCTGGTGTAGCTTCTACTGGCAACGCGGAATCCAACGCTTTGCTCTGGGATTTGCCATCTCGATTGTGTCGCTCGTCATCGCAATGGCTTTGCTTTATCAAAATAATTTTCTTCAGCATCTCGGCTACATGTTTGGAATCAAGCAAGTTGAGATGCAAGATTTGTACGGCGTTTGGGGACTCGGTTGGCATCCAATTGCTCGAATCCCAATCATTGTGGTGTACATTATCTTGAGCATGTCCTTTGTAGTCTGGCCCGCTCAAAAGAATTTGGCGACGCTCATGAGTTGCTCTGCGGGACTCTTAGCTGCCGCACAGTTTTGGCACGGATTCGGCGGTGGGCTTTTCCTGGCTTGGTTCCTCCCATTCGCCATTCTTACTATCTTCAGACCCAATCTCGACTACTGTGTTGCACTCGAAGTCGTACGGCCGATACGCCGAAAATCTCCGACTGCCGCAAAACAACCCCCTAGCGATCCTCCGATGGCAGCGGCCTAGAGCTTCAGAGTCCTCTTGTAGCCACCGCTTGGTAGCCACCGCTTGGTAGCCACCGCTTGGTAGCCACCGCTCGCCAGACGGTGGAGATTTCCCTCGCAACTCCCACCGCTCTTGGTAGCCACCGCTCGCCAGACGGTGGAGATTTTCCTCGCAACTACCACCGCTTGGTAGCCACCGTTCGCCAGACGGTGGAGATTTCCCTCGCAACTACCACCGCTTGGCAGCGGTG
>JBIJCS010000141.1:0-9751 GCA_044344575.1 Pirellula sp.
AGGAAGTGTTCAATCGTGTCACCGATTTGGGCTGAACGGACTTTTGGTCCACAGCAGCTTGTTTCGGGACACTTGCTTGTAACACTTCTTCGGCCACATGTCCGTTCGGAACTGTTATCCCAGTACGTGCTGGACTCATTCCAGTGAGAATGGCAGATCGCGTTGGCGAACAAAGAGGACTTGCCGAGTAAGCACGCCGAAAAAGCATCCCACGCTTGGCTAGTCGCTCGAGATTGGGAGTCTTGTAAAGCGTCGTCTTGCCGTAAAGTGTCGTATCGCACCACCCAAGATCATCGGCAAGAATAAATACCACATTCAGCGGTCGGGGTGCTGACTCTTGGCCAAGTGAAGATTGGCATAAGACTGGGAGAAACAGTACGCATAGGCACATACGCTTCACCATTACAGGCATAGCCTCTGCTGTACAAAACAAGATATCGAACTCCTGGATTCCGCTGTTCAATCGTTAAAGCGAAGCGATACTAATCGGCAACTCCCTTCTTTACTAAGTGCGATTAGTATACCCTCTACTTACTAACAAGTACCCAGATAATCCGAACCCCATAATAAGCACGGAAGAAGGTTCCGGCACTGGATCTGTATCGCTTACTGTAATCCGGACCTGGACATAATCTCCCTGATTTGTATAGATTCCTCCTACGTCGCACCAGAAGGAATCTGCTTCAAAGTAAAGCCGCGACGAGTCGTTTAGCGAAGCGGATGCAGATACGATTTGGATACTCGTGATCCTTCCAACAACATTGAATACATCAGAAACCTGAAGAAGGTTTGGGGTTGAACCTCTTTGCGCACTTCGAAGAGAGGTGTAGATGAATCCGTCTTATCGATCAACTACTCCGTTTTCTCAGTCCAAATCCGAGGACGAACCACGTCCGTGACCAATCCCAACTTCTCCAGCGCAAGAATCGTTAGCCAACTGACGTCAAACTCCCACCACTTGTGACCATGCGCCGCGGCCCGCTGATCCGCATGGTGATTGTTGTGCCAACCCTCTCCATTCGCCAACAATCCAATAACCCAATTGTTGCGACTGTTGTCCTTCGTCTCGTAATTCTTGTAACCCCAAATATGCGTGACCGAATTCACACTCCATGTAATGTGCCAGTTTAACACCGTTCGAACAAATACTCCCCAAACCAATAAACTCGATCCAAACTGTACTCCACCCCAAACACTCCCCGACATCCACCAACCCACCAAAAATCCTACCAACGGAAATAACATCGCAACCGCCAAGTAAATCTTGAGCCAATTCGTATTCCGCTCCAACCTCATGTAAAACGGATCCTTGAGCAAGTCACGCGTGAATCGCTGATAATCCTTCACATTCGTGAAGTCCCGATTGTCAAACATCAACCATCCAAAATGACCCCAGAAAAAAGTCACCAACGGACTGTGCGGATCCGGCTGATGATCCGAATGCTGATGATGAATCCGATGCATCGCCACCCAACATGCCGGCGTGTCCTGCATCGTACATACCCCCAACACCGCTAACGTATGCTCCAACCACTTCGGAGCAACCATCCCGCGATGCGTCAACAAACGATGAAAACCAATGTTGATCCCCAACGTTCCAAAAACGTAGAGCCCCAAAATGCTCAATACCACCCCGGTCCAACTGAAGAACCATGGCACAAATGCCAAACATGCCAGCAAATGGATCACCGGAATCCCTATCGCATATCGCCACCGCACTCGTACCGGCTTGACCGCTGTCTCCGGCCACGGCAACGCATGACTCGGATCCGCAGGCTCAACCACCCGACGCTGCGTCGCACCATGCATCTCCCCCTGCTTCTCTCCCAGCCCCAACGAACTCTTCTTCGTGGCACCTAGCTGTCCGTCCGACTTTGTATCTATCGACATCGTGTTCGCTGTTTTGTGGTTTCTGTGTTCGCTGAGAATCGCCTCAGTCCCAAGACCGACGACAAACTTTACGCAAGAATCATTCAGGGAGCACCCCGCAAGCAACTCAAGTATCACCTGCCAGCCCCCACTCGTCGACGGTCAATTCGCTAGTTTTGACCCTTCGCCGCACCCTATTTTTAACTCCCTGTAACCTACCCGGATTCGCTAGGAAAAACCTCACAGAATTCCCTCCCAATCGCAACCCAAGTTGACATCTATTTCGTCAAAATCAACTTCCCCTGCTTCGTTCTTCGCAATCGATACAACTGCCCCTCGTTCTCAATCCAAACCTCATCCCCACAACGACATAACTCCCGAAAAGGTATGATCTTCGGAAGCCGCCCCGAGTAACTCGAACTCGTCACCATCTCCCGAGAATCCACCCCCTCGCCTCCAATACTCTCAAATCCCCCCACCTTGTCATCTTCCGACCCATTCTGCTCACCCATCTTCCATTCCCCCCCTTACCTCCAAGTCCCATTATCCCCAAAAACAACGCCTCATTTACACAGCAAATCATTCCTAAAAACCCCTCAATATCTCGCTAAGGACTTGAAATGATACTGAGTCTCAATAAAAATACCAAGCGTTGTTTTCGAGCAAGCGACCGGAATCGAAGCGGTACATCGTTGCCGCCATCTACCTCCTAGCCAGCCAACTCCGTGAAACTCTTTTTTATTTGCATCCGCACAACTAACGTGCGAGCAGAATTAGGTGATTTTATGAGTACTGTGCGTCTCCGTCGCCCAAACCCTGCCCCGTCCTTCTCCCCAACATTCCCCAAGCAGAAATTCCTGCCCACACCGAACCGCCAAGCCTTCACACTCGTCGAACTCCTCGTCGTCATCGCGATCATCGGTATCCTCGTCGGACTCCTCCTTCCGGCCGTCCAAGCCGCCCGGGAAGCCGCCCGGCGGATGAGCTGCACCAACAACCTCAAACAACTCGGTCTGGCACTCCATAATTACGAAAGTGCCATGCGACGATTTCCCCCCTCTGCCAACACCACCGGCGGCTCCGCTAACCAACCTTGGTCCGCTCAAGCAGCGTTACTCCCCTTCCTCGAAGGGGATAACGTCTACAAAAACATCAACTTCTCCGTCGGCTACCACCACCCTATCAACAAAGCAAACTTCCCCCCCAACGGCATCGCAACCATGCGAATCCCCGTCCTACTCTGCCCCAGCGAACCAGAAGACAAACCCCGTATCAACGCCTCAACCAATCAACCCGAACACTACCCCCTGAATTACGCCCTCTCCATGGGGCAATACCTCGTCTGGAATCCCGTCTCACAACAAAATGGAGGAGCAGCATTCGCACCAAACTCACGCCTTACCACCGCAAGCTTCGTCGACGGGCTAAGCAATACCCTCGCAATCGCTGAAGTCAAAGCCTATACACCTCGCTTCCACGACGTTCCTAACTTGCCCGCCACCGGGCCCGCTACCCCACAACAAATCTCCGCGTTCACCACCGGCGGAGCTTGGTCCCCCGTCGCCGGTCACACCGAATGGGTCTGTGGCCGTGCAATTCACTGCGGATTCACTACCCAATTCGGCCCCCAAACCAAAGTCCTCTTCACCGCTACCGATGGCAAAACCTACGACATCGATATCAGCGGGATTCGCGAAGGGATCAACCAAGTCAACGCAACCCAAGCTGTAATCACCAGCCGAAGCCACCACACCGGCCTCGTCCATGGATTGCTCACCGATGGCTCCGTGCGAGCCCTCAATAGCAACATCCAACTCGAAACGTGGCGAGCTCTCGGCACTCGAGCCGGTGGCGAAGTCGTGACGCTCGAAGACTAATCACTCAAGAGCTTTTGAAGCGCTTCATCGATCGCGGCCTCCGCGCCGCGATCGACCCATAACCACGACTCGTGGAAACCATCTGCAAAAGCCGACTCTGTCGGTACATAACCCGTCCAACATTCGCCGTAGCCAATCGGCAACACGGGAATTCCTCCGCTATGCCGCTGAGCAAGCCCCTGATAGCCAACAAACGACTCACCAGGAAATAGCACCAATCGCACGGAGTCCAAATCCAAACAGACCAAGTCGATCGGTCGGCGTTTTTCAACCGCACGATCGATACTCGCAAGTCCCATCGCTGCGAGAATTCGGTTTTCCGTCGTCGCACTCGTATCCTTGAGAACCCCTAACAACGCATCCTTCTGCAATCCAGGTTCACGTGTGTACGGCAACTCTAACGGAACACTGCGCAGGCGAAAACTTTTGCTGCCACTCTTTGAAACCGCCGTTGCACTCCGCTGCATCGCCTCGCGTATTTTCTCGGTCAACGCAACCCTCGCTTCAGGAGTCCCGTCATTGTATTTCCCCGCAGTCACATCCCCACTGCACCCCGATGCATACATCTGATGCGTCCCTCGCGTCTCGCGTTGACGTTGCTTGCGCGCTAACCCAACAAAATCCGAAGTGACCTCGCCACGTCCGTAGTAACTCATCGGATGAGTCGCATACGTATGGTATTCGAGCAAACATCGGTCGCCATTCCAGAAAGATACCGTGCGCAGCATCGGATCAATCAACCCCTCATCTGCATCCCGAAACAAAGGATCTCTGCCGCTGCTGGAACCTCGCGCAAAGGTCACCTTTCCGTCCGCTTGCACAATCCTGCGATTCGAAGCGACATCTCGCACAGCAACTTGCCCAAATCCAACATCCGTCACCCTTCGTTTGGGATCCCAAGCCGCGTCGCCAATCGCCTCCACAACCGCTTGCTCGGTCCGCACAAGCACTTCCTCGTGAAACACAGGATCAAACAACTCTCCCCGCAGTCCAACTTGATCGAGATACCGCTGAGCATCCTCATCAATCACCGGTGCATCATGCTGATGCAAACAACTCAGCAATACATGATCGGGATCCGTCTTCGCGGCCCGCGCAAGCCGTTCGCGCCATCGATCGTATGAGCCGTTGCGTATCTCACACCAATCCAACGCAACCACCACCACCGGCTTGCCGTCTCCAAACAAGACAAAACCATGCAACTCCAACGCATCAGCAACCGACTTCGATTTCGTCGGCAATACACCCATGCATCGATGCCCAATAGGTATCGTCACATCAAGCATAAAATCCGCCAAATACCACCCCCCCTCATCGGAAGCTTGAGCGTCCCTCATCACCGAATCCAAAACAGTCGGAACACCAACCAACAACGCAACGGATGCCGAAACCTGCCCCAGAAACTCCCTTCGATTGCCAGAGGTTCTTCTGCAAGAGGTTCTACTATGGTTGTCGTTGCATTCCACGCTATTCATCAGAAAACCTTCCCTTTGTGGCAATTGGGCGTACCAGCATTTCGTTTAGCAGTCAGCCGTAGGCGTACCAGCATTTCGTTTAGCAGTCAGCCGTAGGCGTACCAGTATAGTACAACGCCACACAAAGACCTCCGACCACATCGAGCACCCGTCACTCCAGACTTTACGCCGCAAAACACAAGACTCTCAACGAGTCAGAAATCTGTGAACCACGAAATACACGAACCACACGAAAGAAATTCCAGTCACCCATTTTCGTGTCTTTTGTGTCGTTCGTGGTTAGACCTTTCAGCCCCCAGTCACACGATCTGAGCCGCGTACATCGCTGATGCACAGAACTCGATATGCTCATCCAATCCCACACCAAAAGCCTCCGCACCACGCGTGATATCGTCCCGGTTGACCGCTGCCGCAAAACTCAAATTCTTGAGCTTCTTCTTCACGCTAGAAGCTCCCAACCCCTCCAACCGCTGTGGGCGTACCATCGCACATGCTGTCAAAAATCCACACAACTCATCGCAAGCGTACAGCCCGTGATCCAATCGCGATCTGCGAGGGTAATCGTGCGATAAATAATCTGCATGCGAAAGAATCGCATAGATGATCTCCTCCGAATATCCCTTCTCTCGCAAAATCGCACTTCCCTCAAGCGGATGATCCGGCGGATTCGGCCATCGCTCATAATCAAAATCATGCAATAACCCAACCGTCCCCCAAACCTCGACATCTTCCCCTAACTTCTGTGCATAAGCACGCATCGCCGCTTCGACAGCTAACATGTGCCTGCGAAGACTATCGCTCTGAACGTATGCTTGAACCAAATCCCAACTCGCCTGCCTGTCGATCGTCATCGAATTACTCTCCGCATCTCCCCAACCTATGATGAAATTATTCTTTGCTCTCTCCCCACGACTTCTCGTAGTGTACCCCAACGCGGTCCGCCCAAGCCTCCCATCCACGAATCATCGCCTCCCGTTGTTGCGGGAACGATCTAGCAACATCCTTCGTTTCGCAACGGTCTGACTTGAGATCAAATAACTCCCATTTTATCTCAGTTGGCGATCGCTTGGTCCATACTGCTTTCCAGTTTCCTTGTCGGATCGCGTGAGCTCCTTGATGATCGAATCCCAAGATACGATCTACGTGTTTTCCTCGGGCAACCTCAAACAAAGAACATCCCTCGGCTGGATGCAAATCTGGCTGCTCATCTTTTGTCGGATAACGCCCCGAGACCACTTCGAGAATCGTCGGCATCACATCGATCATGTGTGCCGGATGCGAAACCCACCCCGGCTGCATTAACGCAAATGATTCCCCTACATGCCCCGAACCTATCTCGCCCATACCGATCTTAACAGGGTAATGCACGATGCATGGATTGATGATCCCACCTTCATAGGTGAAATGCTTGTAGCTGCGCAACGGAGTATTGCTCAGGTTCGCCCAAGCACTCCCGTACGATTGATGCGTGCCAGGGCGTCCAATCTTCGTTAGCTCGTCTTCTGCATGAAGCTTTGTGGTCCCCTTGCGCGATTCACCATCGAATCCGAATGGACCCCATTCGTAACAAGCACCATTATCGCTAAGAAAGACAATCAGCGTATTTTCAAATTCTCCGGTTGCTTGTAAATGCTCGATGATCCTACCCACACCTCGGTCGATCGATTCGACCATTGCCGCATAGACTGCCATCCGCTGTGCAAGATCAAGCTGCCGATCGCGTGGCAAGTCGTCCCAAGCGGGGTTTGGCTGACCGGAAAATCCGTTTGCAATGTTCGGCTGATCGACCGGTACCAGGGAACGCTCCGTGAGATTCCAAGCTTCTCCGTCTACCAATCCGATCGATCGCATTTTGGCGAATCGCTCCTCGCGTAGAACGTCCCAGCCTCTGCGATAAATTGCTTGATAAGGTGCGATTCGATCCGCAGGAGCTTGGATGGGAAAGTGAGGGGAGGAGTGGGATAAAAAAACAAACCAAGGTTTTTTGCGTGCTTGGCCTTGGCGAATGAACTCGAGGGCATACTCATTGAAGACATCGGTCGCATAGAACTGATCGGCAGGAGGATTGATTTCCTTTTTGCGGCCGTGGGGCAATCGAACGTAGTAATCCCGATCGAATTGATCGTGAGAGTGATCGCGCGGGTAACCATAGAATTCATGGAATCCATGATCGATGGGGCCGGTTTGCTGATGCAAATGCCATTTCCCCACGAAGTAACAACCATAATCAAGGGGTTCGATCAATTCCGCGATGGTAGCGCACTGACCATTGAGACGACCGAAATACCCTGGCCCACGTTTTTCATCGGGGGTATTCGATACAAAGTCCCCGATACCGGTTTGAGTTGGATAAAGTCCCGTCATGAGCGCAGCGCGACTTGGGCAACACCGCGCAGAGTTATAGAACTGAGTGAATCGCAAGCTATTCTGAGCAAGCTTATCAATATTCGGAGTGGAGATTTCGCCACCGTAGCAACCAAGATCGCTATAGCCAAGATCATCAGCCAAGATCACCAGCACATTCGGTCGCTTGGATTCTGCCCCACGTGTTTCTTCTTGAGCATCAGCGAACCCGACCGCGAGCGCTACGACAACGCACAATGATTGAAACAGTGATTGAAACAGCGAATGACGCAGCGATTGAAACATACAACAAGGCCCCGACAGAAAAACTCGATACACTTTGTCAGGTATCCATCGTAAAACACAAGGCATACAGACCATTTCGTTTAGCAGTCAGCCGCAGGCGTACCAGTATTGTACAACGCTGCATCTCGTCCAGCGACCATTGCGAACTCACATCAGTCACAACCTGCAGCCCCAATACACAAAAGTCCCAACAAGACATTAAAACCTTCCACCGATTCGTAAAAACCTGAAAGAGTGAACTAGGAGTGCGACTACGGGCACGAATGACGCAACGAAACAGGCTCAAACTTTTGCCGTCTCCTTTGCGTCTTCACATCTTTGCATGAGACATCGGTTCGATCACCAGCACCGTCTCTCCCGCAGCCTTGCATCCAGCCTCAGAATGAAACCAAAGTACGCCTCTGGCTGACTGCTAAACGAGTAAACCGCCCCAAGCTTGCGATTTCCAGCTGAAACTTTCGCAGTCTTCTCCGCGTCTTAGCTCCTTTGCATGAGACTGTCTTCTTTGCGGCTTGGCGTCTTTGCGTGAGATAATGGTTCGATTTCCACCGTCTGGCGAACGGTGGCTACGAATGCCGAACGACTCGAGAAGGCTTGGCACTGTGTGTGGTAACGCCGGTGGTAACATCCCTGCAAATCACAAGGAATATCAAGCATCACAAAACGCAAAAATCCCAACAAACATGCTCCAAGATAGTAGCAAATTCGTTGGGATTCTTGATATAGTACCCCCGCAAGGACTCGAACCTTGGACCCGCTGATTAAGAGTCAGCTGCTCTACCGACTGAGCTACGAGGGCTTCAATTCGCCGATATCGTACCGGGTGCCGGCGTTCCTGCAAGTGCCAAATTCACCCCCAATCCCACCGGAAAACTCGGAATTTTTTCCCGCTTCTCCGTTGACCAGCCCCCCCCGCATTGTCGATACTTTTAATTCATTCGACGCAGTCACTACCGCCATTGCCCTCTTTGGCCGTTGTCTCTTCGCTAGAATATACGCCCAAATCCCTGTCCTCACTTCGTATGTTGTTTCTACTCACACAAGGAGCCGAACGATCGATCGCATTCAAACAAGGGTCAATAGTCAAATCCGCATCTCCCCCCTCCGCGTGATTGGCCCAGACGGAACGCAGTATGGCGTCATCACTCTCGATGAAGCGATGACCCGAGCAAGGGACGCAGGACTCGACTTGGTCGAAGTCGCCCCCAATGAGCGACCACCAGTCTGCCGTATCATGGATTTCGGCAAGTATAAGTACGAAAAGAATAAGAAGTCTGGCCAGAAAACACACCAGACTAAAACCAAAGAAATTCGCCTCCGCCCCAAAACCGGTGACCATGACGTCGAAACCAAAGTACGTCAAGCAATCGGCTTCCTTAAACATAAAGACAAAGTCCAAGTGACCGTCATGTTCAAAGGACGCGAAATGGCTCACGTCGAAGAAGGACAACGCGTCATGGCGCACATCCTCGCGGATCTCGCGGAATACTCGAAACTTGAACAACCACCTTCCCAACAAGGGAAGAAAATGATCGCGATGCTCGCTCCGAAGTAATCCCTTCAACTCCCCTCTAAAGCATCCCCACCTCCTCACCCCGAACCTACTCCCACTGGCGACGGGGTGAGGCCATCGCTTTGAAACAGTTGAACGGAAAATGCCTGGTTAGCAAACTTGCGCCCACACGCATCGGCAACACGGGTCGTCCATCGCTAACCTTGCCCACTTAACGACTTACTTAGTCGTATCGCTTACACGTCAAATCCAACCGAGACCCCAAACATGCTCGTGCGTTTTCGCTACCCTGATAACTCCTCATCCTGGGGTTGGCAGTCGTCCCAAGGTGTCCAAGACCTTCGCGCCGCAGCCCCCTCCCTTCCCAC
>JBIJCS010000142.1:0-9712 GCA_044344575.1 Pirellula sp.
TGGAGAATCTGAGCAAGGTGTTGGAGAGGCTGAAAGTCAGGGGCTTGCTGAGAAGCGTGTGGAAGTTTATTACCAAGTGGTGATCAGTGGATCGAGGGATTTACCGAAGGGGGATACCGATTCGATCTTGCGTGCGGTTGAGCAAGATCTGCGAGAAGTTTTCCCTGAGATACAGCGGAGTGGTGCGCAGATGTTACGAGGTCGGGTGGTGACGGATCCACAGTCGGTCTTCTCGGACTTTGGCAAAGAGCATGGGAGCGTCGAATCAGGGCGGTTGCCGATTGGGATGGCGGCTACGCAAGGTCTCGTATTTGCGGGTGATTGGACAGATACGGGATGGCCGGCGACGATGGAGGGGGCTTTGCGTTCGGGTTCGCTGGCGGCAGAGTGGGTATTGGAGATCGTGGGGCGACCAGCTCAAATGGCGGTCGATCAAGGCAACGGACAATAGCTCTATCGCACTGGTCTTTTGTTGCTGTTTGTGAATCGGTAGGCGAACCAGGCGATCGCAGCGAGTCCAAGGAGGGTGGTGAGGATGGAAACGAGATTATTCTTTGTGGAAGTACGTTTGGGAGACAAGGAGTTTGTGTTCTCGATTGCATTCGAGAGTGGTTCAGGTCCTTGGGCCAGTTTCCATCGGTCGACTACCAACATGGGGGCTTGTTGAAAGCCGGTGTCCTCGGTCACTGCACTGACTTCGATGGTTCGAAACCTCCACGTTCGGTAAGCCCATCCTTCGACATCGATACGAATTCTTGGATACCAGACGATGGAGTGATCGGGTAGATCTGTAGCCGGTAGTTCCGTAGCCGGTGGATCTGTAGCCAGTGCATCCGTGATGGAAGGGTTTGTCTGGGGGGAGGTTGGATTTGGATCATGAAAGACCCAGGCGGGGACATTGGCTGCAACGAGGGTCATGGGGAATTCTTTTTCGAAGGTGATAGGATCGATTCCTTTGCCGTATCGGACAGCGATTCGGTTGTTACCGATGCTTGCGAGACCATCGAGTTGGTAATACGACGAGGTGCCGAGCCAGCGTTGATGTTCGGGATTGCGTACTTCGACGCGTTGGATTCGGCGAACGAGGAAACGCGTTTGGACACGCTCACCGACGCTTCTGTGTTGATCGTTGATTGATTGTTTGTTCGCTTTCATCGATTCCGTCCGTTTGATCCATTCCATGGTGTTGAGTGGATGTTTGTAGGGAGAGGATTCCGAGTTGTTGTGTTGAGTGAGTTGAAGCATTGAATAGAGTGGTTCGGCATCGGCGGAGGAGATGGCGGTGCCGTGGAGTTTTTCTAGGGAGTCGCAGAAGGAGAGATCCCAATTGGCGAGTGCGAGGCTTTTCCATCCTTCGGAGAGAGGAGGGGAGGTCCAATCGAGAGAGTTGCGTGAGGGTACGTCAAGATTGGTTGAGGAGGGAACGACATCGCAGGGGGGATAGGGTGTTTTGGGAAGGGTCCACTGCACTCGGGAGGCGAGGATATAGAAGGGTTGATTGTTAGGATCTTCGAAGTTGTCATCAGGAATTTGTGTAGGGAAAACACCGATGCCTTGGATGGTTGCAGGTTGTGCGATTGCTGTCTGATTTTTCCAGGATTGAGGTAGTTCGGTGCAAAGAGCAACAATGGGTTTGTGTGTGGGCGTGTTGGGTTGTGTGGAGGGAAGAAGGTGGATTGCGTAGATTTGAGACCATCCTAGTCCCGGCATTTCCGAAGTGTTGACTGGGAGGGATTCGATAGAAGTGATTTGTCCGTTCCACTGCCCAAGGACTTTACTTGTTGACAGATTCTCGGGTTGGTTCGGTGCTGAGGAGGTGGTAGAAGAAGCGAGGATGGAGTAGCAGTTTGCGGAGACGATTTGTCGAATTTCCGTTCGAAATTTGTAAGCGGTGGCGAGTGTTGCGAGCAAGTCGTTGGAGAGTGAATCGGGCTGGATGTGTGTTGAATCTGAAGAGTGGTGAAGGGAATGGGGAAGGGCCGATAGTCGCTTGCTGAGGCTTGATTGGATCAGATCCATGGGGATTTTCCAATCGACGGGAGGTAGCCAATCGCGTGTGGTTCGCAATTTGAAAAGTGCTTGGTTGATAGCGAGGTTTGCGGGGAGTTCGGAGGGAGAAGGGGATTCAGAAGAATGATCAGGTTGGATATAAGCAGCGATGACTACGGGGGAGACATCTCCCCCGCGAGTGGATGCGTAGGCGCGGCGTTTGGCGATGATGGCGGCCAATGAGATCGGCTCACCCACATTTTTCTTCGAGGAGCTTACGGTGTTCGGAAGGTAGATCTGGATAGGTTGACCGCTGGGATCGTCTGTTTTTAGCCAGAGGACATCGTACGTGTAGGATTGGCTTTCGCTTGCGAAGGCTGGTTTGTTCGTGCTAGCGAGTATTAAGGACGAGGTGGGCTCGATCATTCCGATAGTGCCTTCGATACGGAAGCATTGACCGCGGAGGGTATCGGTTTGTGACATGAGTTGTTGAGTGGAGAGGGTGGGAAGATTAGCGAGGTGGATGGTTTGGATTTCGAACGCCTTTGAGAGTGAGGTTGCTTTTTGAAGTAGTCGAGCGAGAGGGATGCGTTCGGTCGATTTCCATGGTGTGTTATCCGAAAAGGACTTGAGCAAGACACGGTCGAGGGCTAGGCGGAGGGCTTGGACAATAGTGTTGTCGTTATCGGTAATGGTTGTTTCGACGGATAGTTTTGAAAGCATGCGAAGGAGTTCGATCAATTGATCGTGGGGTGTATCGGGTCCTTGGGTGGAGTCGGAGAGTTCGATCCATCGTTGGATTTTTTGGGAGGCGTTGGAGATCCACAGAGAGATTGGTGGGGTGGAGTCTGGGTTATTAGGGGTAGATTGTTCAGCGGTTTTTGAGTCATCGGAGAGGTGAAACGCGAATTGAACGAGTTCGGAGATCGTATCCTTGGGGGCGTCTTCGAGTAGGTGTTCGAGGGCTTGGGCGAAGAACTCGACGGTAGGAAGGGGGCTGCGGTTGGAAAGATCGCAGAGGGTTTGAGAGAGTGAGTCTGAGAGTGATTCTGAGAGTGAGTTCGGTGGGACGGAGAGCGAGGGCTGTAGAGAGGCGTGTGGCGGTAGTTCGATAGGTGTGTTTAGGGGATTATTTGGATTTGGGGGTTGATTGGGGTTAGGCATCAGGCCGACAGCGGTAGCAACTTTTTGGACTTTCTTTGGATCCGAGACTTGCTGCATCATCATCAGGACGAGGACGAGTAGTACGACGAGCGAGATGACGCGTTTTGGGCCGTTGTTATCGCGTAGGGAGGCTTCGTGGATTCTGCGTTGCCCATCGAGTGAATACCAGCGTTCGCGTCTTTTGCGGATCATGGGAACTCGTTGGAAATGGAGCGTTGGAAATGAATCGGGATAGGGGAAGTACCATCAGTCCCTCCGTACCGCTATAATATGGGCGGATGAAGTCCCAGTATTGTATCGATCTTTTCCTAGTAGCGATCAAACCTTATGCGTCGGAACAAGAAGAAGGCTGTCAGGAAATCGGGGATCCTCATGTTGAGCGGGCTGCTCATGGTGGGGGGGGTAACGGTTGGCATTCCGGTGCGGTTAGCGGCAGAGGAGCCTGCGGCGAAGTTTCTCGAGCGGCTGAAGGAAGAAGGGTATTACGATCAAGCTCTCAAGTATTTGGAGGTCAGTGCGCAGCGCAATCGGTTGCCCGAGGCGATGAAGGGGGACATTGGTCTAGAGAAGGTCATGTTGTTGCAACTGTCGTTAGCGGAGGTGCGAACGGCGAAGGATTTGGATGCGAAGTTAGCGCAAGTCGAGCAGGGGTATAAAGAGTTTTTGGAAGGCAGCCCGGAGCATCCTCGACGTGGGGAAACGTTGCTAAAGTTAGCGGACTTGTATTTGGATCGTGGGACGAAGTTGTTGGAGGATTCCAAGGAGGATGCGAGGAAGCCTGAGTTAGCGCAAAAGGCACTGGAGCAGCGGGATCGGGCGCGTGGGTCCTTGCAGCAAGCGGTAGAGACGTATGGGAAGACGATCGAATCGCTGCGTCCGACGTTGGAGCAAATGCAAGGTGCGAATGTAAAGCCAAACGAGAAGGAGCGGTTGGCTTTACGAGAGAAGTTGCAGCGTGAGTACCGTCAGGCGCAGATTTTGCAGGCGATCGGTATCAAGTTATCGGCGGAGACTTTTGATGCGAACACACCGGATTGGAAGCAGCGATTGGAGGATGCGGAGAAGAAATTAGGAGACATTGCTGACAAGAGTAGCAAGCAGGCGGGAGCCAAGTATTTGAGTTTGCTCAATCGAGGGCGTGTTCAAGCGTTGCTAGGGCAGGTGGATGGAGCGAGGGAGACGCTCAAAAGAGTCGCCGAGAATGAAGATGCTGGAATTTTTCGGACTTGGAGGATTCAGGCGGTAGCGGACATTGTGCGGTTGGACAGTACTGCGGCAACGGGGAAGTACGAAGCTGCGATTATGGCGGGGGAAGAGCAACTGAAACTTGGGGATTTCAGGGAGCGAGAGAAGCCAGAGTGGCAAGATTTGCAATTGGCGGTTGCTGAAGCACGGTTGGCTTGGGCGAAGACCTTGGACCCAAAGGCGGAGGACGCGAAGATACGCAACATTCGCCGTGAGGCCAGAGAGGTATTGCAGAATTTGGCGAAGAAGTCAGGTCGAGTTGGCAATGTGGCTAAAGAGTATTTGAAGGACTTGGGTATCGAGGTCAAGGGGAACACGGAAGATACGAAGTTGCCTGAGGTGAACAACTTTACCGAGGCGACGAAGGCGGGTCGGATGCGTTTGGATCGAGCGGAGGAGGGAGAGCAGACGATCGAGTTATTGGAGAAACAACTCAAGTCAGCACCGGAAGCAGAGATCAAGGGGATGGAGGATCAGATCAAGTTGGTGCAAGCCGATATTGAGCGTGATCGTCAGCAAGCGATTGAACTCTATGATCGGGGGTTGCGGTTGTATCGCGATGATGATTCGAGGGAAGATTTGTTGCAGGCTAGGTTTTTGCAAGCCTATTTGCATTTGCGGTTGCAGAAGTATTGGGAGACTTTTGCTTTAGCTGATACGGTAATCCGATCGGCGAAGGGAACGGAGACGGCGCAGAAAGCAGGATCATTTGCGTTAGCTTCATTAGGGCAGTTGATCGACAGTGCACCTGCGGAGCGACAGGGGGCATTGATTGGGCAGCTTGAGCGGTTAGCGAATTATCTTCGCGAGACGGCACCTGGATCGTCTGAGGGGGAGCAAGCCTTGGACATCTTGGTGAGTTTAGCATTGCGTGAGAAGGACTTTGACAAGGCGGAGAAGTACATAGGGCTCAAGCAGAGTGGTGGAGGCAAGAACGCCTTTTTGTTAGGGAGAATATTGTGGGCGGAGTATCGCAAGGCGATGTATGGGCATCGCCAAGCGAAGACTCAGGCAACGCCGGCGGAAGAAGCGATGCGTCAGCGAGCCGAGAAGTTGTTGACGGATGCATGGGGGGGGCTTGCGCCCGAACAGTTTGCAAATGGAACGTTAGAGGGGACCAATGATTTAGTGGGATTGTATTTGCAGGGTGGGCGGTTGGATGATGCTTTGCGGGTGATCAATGAGCCGAGCAAGGGAGCGGTAGCGCAATCGAAGGTGATCGCCGAGTTGCAACCTTCGTTGCAGTTGGACACATACCGTCTGAATTTGCAAGCGATGGTGCAATCGGCGGGGCAGGGGCGCAGTGAGTTGACAGCGGAACAAGTTGACGAATCGATACGGGTGATGAAAGAGTTGTGTGACAAGACGGGTGACACGACGATGTTATCGAAGTCCTTGCAGAATCTTGCAGCAGAATTGCAGGGGCAGTTAGAGACAAGTAAGAACCCTGAGCAGCAAGCGAAGCTAGCGAATTGCTTTAAGATCTTGATCGATCAATTGACGGGTGTCAGTTCGGATCCTGGGGTGATTGAATCGGGTGGGGCGGCGATGATTGTGTTGGCGAGCAATTTGGAGAAGGTGCCTGCGTTGGCATCGAAGGCTACGGAGATGATGGCGATTGCGGAGAAGGCTTATACCAAGTTATCACAGATGCCGGCAGCGGAGTTAGAGAAGATCAAACGCAAGCCTGAGGAGTTGATGCTCAAGTTGGCGATCACCAAGCGAGGAGCGGGGAAATACGAGGAAGCGAACAAGTTATTGGTGGAGGCTTTGACGAAGAATCAGAGCAACATCACCGTGCAGATTGAGGCTGCAAAGAATTTGCAGCAATGGGCGGCGGGTAAGGATGTTGAAAAACTAAAGATGGCGATGTTGGGGGCTGAGCCGCAAGCGAACAAAAAGAAGTTGGTATGGGGATGGGGGCAGATCGCGCAAACCACCGTGCGGTTCCCGAATTTCCAAAAAGAGTTTTTTGAGGCGAGGCTCAATATAGCGAAGTGCCGTGCGATGATTGCGGACAACTCAGGCACCGAGAAGCAGAAGTTGTACGATGCCGCGATTGCAGACATTACGCAAACCTATTCCCGTTTCCCCGAGCTAGGCGGTGTGGCTATGCGAGGAGAGTTTGATCGATTATTGCGAGAGGTGCAGCAAAAGGCTGGTAAGCAACCGACGGGAATCGCCGGCTTGCCCGTGCCAGATGTCAAGCCTGCGGAGGGGCAAGAATCAACCACTGAGGCGGGCAAGCCTTAGAAGGGCTCGCTTCAAGATGCCCCTGAGAGTCGACTTTTCAATTCCATCATGAACCTTTGTAAGACGAGCGAAAGAATGTTGAACGCTAGAGAAACCCATTGCAACAAGCGTTGGGGAAAGATCCGAATTGGAGCGAGGATGCTGTGGAGCTTCTTCGCGTTGATCGGTTGTGTAGTGGCGGTTTCGGTCGCAGACGCACAGGAACGCGATCGCGTATTCCCGATGAAGGGAGCTGCGGTGACGGGGAAGATTGTCGAGAAGAATCGCGATCGGGTGGTCGTTGAAGTTCGCGGGAACAATCAGAATTTTCCGACGAATGAGATTTTGAGAGTTTTGTTTGAGGGGGAGCCACCGACTTTGTCGCGGACAAAGGACTTGGTAGCCCAAGGGCAGATCGACCAGGCAGCTGAAGAGTTTAAGAAGATCGACGGTGCTTCGTTACCGTCAGAGGACATGAAGCAAGATTATCAGTACTTAAGGGGTTATTTGGCTGGTGCGTTTGCGCTCAGAGGCAAGGGGGATCCGAAGAATGCATTGGCGTTGCTTTCGGCGTGGGTGAAGGACAATTCGCAGTCTTATTTGTTTTACAACGTTGCGGAAATGATGGGAGATTTGGCGGTAGCCGGTGGAGTGCCGGATCAAGCGGCGCGGTATTACGGTGGACTAGCCGGTGCACCATTTCCGGAGGCGAAGACCAAGGGAAGTTTTCTGCAGGGCAGGGCGTTGATGGCACAGAAGCAGAATGCGGACGCGAAGAGTAAGTTCCAAGCGGTATTGGAGGCCAAGGTATCCGACCCGGTTTCACTGAAGTACCAGAAGATGGCTCGTATTGGGGTTATTCAGTGCGATGCATTGGAGGGGAAGGCGAGCGAAGCGATTGGCGAGTTGGAGAAGATGGTCGACGAGGGGGATTCCACGGACGCCGAGTTATTTGCGGAGTTGTTCAACACGCTAGGGTCCTTGTTAGCAGGGGCGGGGCGCAATGACGAAGCGATCTTGTCGTATCTCAAGACCGATTTGTTGTACGGCTCACAGAGTGAGCAGCATGCGGAGGCTCTGTATCGACTGATCCAATTATGGGGGAAGGTTGGCGACAATCAGCGAGCGGCTGATGCAAAGCAAAAGCTCGAGAAATTGTATCCAACGTCTCCATGGGTAAAAAAATAGCTTGGATTGGGGAGGTTTGAAAAACTCGAATCTTTCCTACCTGAATTGGATGGACTCTTGATCCCGTCGGGATCGAAGTTCGCTAGAATAGATTTTTAAAATGGCATGTGGGAGTATGTTGCCCAAGGGCCAGACTCACTATGCCGACTCTTCTTTCAATTCTTCATCCCACCTGAAACATAGTTCAAACTGGAGTTCTCATGCCAGCGAAGTGTCATTCCATTGGTTCGTTGATTGTTGCACAGGTCGGTCGGAAGATTGCGGCGGTGTGGTTGGCCTTGCTGATGAGCAGCGCGGTATTAGCTCAAGAGCCTGCTGCGGAAGCGGCGGTATCGCCGGCTAGCGAGAACATGCTGATCAAGACTTGGCAAGCATTGGGGACGATGTATGCAATCACTTTCTTGATCATGTCGATCATCTTGGTCGCTTTGGTGGTTAGGGCGATTCTTGCGGTACAGAAGAACAACTTTGTGCCCGATGATTTGGTTCACGGCGTGGAAGCGAGTCTTTCGGAGAATAATCCGCAAGCGGCAGCCGAACTCCTTGCCGCAGACGAGAGCTTCCTTGGTAACTTACTCAATTCCAGTTTGCCGCAACTTTCCAAGGGAAAAGAGGCCGCTCTAGATGCCATGCAGGTTGCAGGTGATGCGGAGACCATGAAGATCGAACACTTGATCGGTTACATCGCATTGATCGGAAACATCGGCCCGATGGTTGGACTGCTCGGGACCGTTCAAGGGATGGTGGCTTCCTTCGGTACCATTGCAAGCAGTCAGCAGACCCCAAAACCCAGTGCACTCGCTGGCGGTATTGAGCAAGCTCTCTATACGACCCTTGTTGGTCTTTATTTGGCAATTCCTGCGATCGTAATCTATAACATTCTCCGCAACATGGTACAGAAGCAGATCATGCAAGCTGGTTCGAAAGCGGAACAATTGCTTGAGCGATTCGAAGAGTCTAGCAAGTAGTTTTGTAGGCGATTCTACGGCATTGATTGAGCCGCAAATTACACGTGGGGGGATTTGGGGGTACGATGGCGATTCGAAGAAAATTCGATACGAAAGCTGCGGAAGGGGACATGACGTCGATGATCGACATGGTGTTCCAGTTGATCATCTTTTTTATGGTGTTGATCAATTTCTCGCAGGACGATCAGAATCAGAGTATCAAGTTGCCTACGAGTGAGTTGGCGAAGCCAGCTGAGGCTCCATTGGAGAATCCGATTGTGATCAATTTAGCGTTCAACGGGAACGTCTATATGGGAGCAGAGACAGCCACGATTGCAGGGTTGCGGCCTTTGCTGGAGTTAGAGGCGAATGTGCTGAAGTCCAAAGGGCAGGGAACGAAGGATGCAAACATCATCATTCGCTCCGATGCGAATACGGCGGGAGGTATGGTTCAGGAATTGATTAAGAAGTGTCAGGAATCTGGTTACGAAAAATTCGCGTTGCGGGCTAAAGAGGAGATTGGCCAGTAGAGAAGGTGAACAAGGCTTTGCGGCGTGATGCGTAGCGAACTAAAAAGTACCCAGAGGAGCGGATTGGAGAAGAGGCGATGAAGTTTAAGACCAGGAATAGCGACAAGGTAGAGATGCAGTTAACGTCGATGATTGACATCATCTTTTTGTTGCTGATTTTCTTCGTGATGACGTTTAAGATCGCAGCGCAAGAAGGAGATTTCAACATTCGCATGCCGATCGGGGGTGGAGCGGGGGCTGCCGACAATACAAATTTGCCGATCAAGTTACGATTGCGTGCGAATACTGACGGGGAGTTAGTCGACATCGTAGTTGACGAAACGCGATCGTTTGGGAACGACTTTGGCAAGTTGCGAGCTTTTATCCTTCAGCAGACGGGTGGGAATGCTCCGCCGAGTCCAGAAGATGGTCCAGAGG
>JBIJCS010000635.1:0-2617 GCA_044344575.1 Pirellula sp.
ACCCAAACTTCTGGAAGTACGTTGTGGCCTACGTTTTGTTAGGTGCTGGCTCCATCCCATTGATCGGAGAGATTGTCGAATGGGGAATCATGGGCAAACGACTAGCCTTAATGGGGTCGTTTGTTGCCATTTGGCTTGGAGTGTTGACGCTAATAGCTATCAAGAAATCCAAAAATCAATCCGCCAAATAAACCGATCTACATTCCCCGATCGGACGGTCTGGCTTAACAGTCGATACGCCACCGCAAATGGAAACATAACCATCCGATGCACCCGAGTCGCCGAGTTGGGCGTTTTAGTAAAGGAAGATCTCTCGCGGCGACCGGGTGATCGGTAGCGCAAATAATGGGACGACACGGTGCATCTGAGCAACCATACTTTTCGTCAGAATGTTGAGGGTTTGACTCGATATCTTCAAGCTGAGTACGACCTAAGCGTCGTTGAAGATGTATTCGAACTTGTAGATGGCTGGAAATGTGGACATGTGACGCTGGCAAACAAGTTCGTGAAGATCCGTTTTGTTGCAGGAGTCCCCAGAGATCAGTTCGTGGACGTCTCCATTTCTCCAGTCGATGCAACTACGAGCAAAGCCAAACGTGGTCTCAATATTGGAGGATTTGCATATCGGCTTGGTGTCCACCGAGATTTTTTTCCCGAGAAATACTCTGATGACACTCAGAAGCAGTTCTTTTCGTTTGGGTCATTGGTACAACTGACTTCCAGTGTAATTTTCATTTCCGTACACTGCAAAGCGTTCTTGCGGGGAGAACGGTCACCGCTCGACGATGCTTAGCAAGAAACCCCAAGAAACTCACCGCATTCCTCAATCGAATAAATGCCGAAATCGGGTAAGGATGCCCGTGCCGGGCTATACCTCCGCACACCACCTAGCATCTCCCCCCTCCGCCATCAACCTTCGCTACGCCGGCCGCTTTCGCAAAATCCTCCTCGGTGACCTAGGAATTGAGAATGGAAAATTGAGAATGGAGAATTATTAAGAACACGCCGACCCGCATGGATTCTCAATTCTCAATTCTCAATTCAGTTAGTAGGTTGGCGTTCTTCCAACCCATCGCCGTGTTAGCAGCGGCTCGATACTGCGGAGCGGCGACCACGTATTCGCTCAACATCCCTAGCCGATATCACGCTCGAGTACTCGGTCGTGCAAACCGCCGACTCGCTTCATGGCAAATCGGAGCTAGGTTGGGCTGATGCAAACTTCGACAGCGTTGCGATTAATTTTTCCGAATACTTATCCACCTTGGCTTCGCCGATCCCTTCTATACCTAGTAAATCGGCCTTGGATGAACATCGCCGCTGTACCACCTGTGCCAATTGCTCATTGTTAAAAAGTGCAAACACAGGCACCCCTTCCTGTTGACTTAACTTCTTACGCAGCTCTCGTAGCAGTGAAAAGATCGTGAATTCATCGGGACTGAGGATTGTTTTGTAATCGATGCGATTACGGCTAAGCTGCGATCTTGGGTTGCTGGCAATTGTTGGCGAGGCAAGCACGTACTCCACGCAAAATGCCCAGGCCGATTGCGTTCCTTGATCGATCCACTTGCGTTCAATATGCGCGATGCGATGACTTGTTACGAATGCGTTGAGCTCAACGTCGCATCCTCGCCGTAGAGAACCGGCTACGCTCTCCTAACTTGTCATGACATGCCTACTTTGGGATTCCGGAGGAACTCAGGGCAACGCGGAAGCCGAGGGAGCCGTCCCGGCCCGACGGGACGTCCCAGAACCGGTTCGCCGAACGACAAAACGCGGCCACGTTGTCCCAACCGCCGCCACGGATCACGCGGATCGAGCCCTCATTGGGACCACTAGGATCGCTAACCGCACCCTTGGGATATTCACCATACCAGTCGCTACACAACTCCCAGACATTCCCGTGCATATCGTACAATCCCCATGCGTTCGCCTTCTTCTCTCCCACTGGATGGGTTTGGCGGCCACTGTTCTCTCCAAACCATGCGTAATCGCCTAATGACTTCGAATTCGCTCCAAAGCTATAGGCGGCCTTGCTGCCAGCACGACATGCATACTCCCACTCCGCTTCGGTCGGCAAGCGGTACACGCGACCCGCTTTCTTCTCCTCGGGCAAGTCCGAAAGCTTTTTGCAAAACTCGACCGCATCCTCCCACGAAACTTGCTCGACCGGGTGGTTTGAGCTTTCACCCTGGACCTTATTACCTCGGAAATAACTCGGGTTGGTCCCCATTACTTTCTCGTATTGCCCCTGGGTAACCTCCGTCACACCAAGGTAGTAATCTTTGCCGATCGTCACCTGATGTTGCTCTTCATCGTTATCCGCACCTTCTTCCTCGATCGGCGAGCCCATCATGAATGTCCCCTTGGGGATCAGCACCAGCTTCATTCCGATGCTGTTGGTGATCGTCTCCATTCCGTTGTCTGGTGAGATATCTTGTGAAGTGCTTTGTGATTCCGAGGAAATGCCTGCCTTGTTGGTTTCCGATGACCCTGTACAGGAAATGAGAAACGGCAGGACGACAAGACAAAGCATCAAAGACCGCATGATTTCACCTCGGACACTCAAAAACAATTCGGACGATTAGATGAATCCATTAGCATACACGATGAGAATACC
>JBIJCS010000143.1:0-9704 GCA_044344575.1 Pirellula sp.
AAGATGGCTCAATCTACGGTGGTGGACACCTATGAGAAGGAGCATGGCGGGGATTGGGGTAAGGAGAAAATAGACTCCTACAACAAGAGTCTTGATGGAAAGGTGTTGATCCCTCAGCCGTTTGGGACTTTGCGAAATGCTTATCAAGCTGAGTCGGGCTTTTGTCTTTCGCGTTACATGATCATTGAGTTGGTTGTTGCGATATTGTTGTTTTTTGCATTTCGATGGTTAGCCAAGCGGATGCAAGCGAGCGATTCGCCGAAGGGTAAGACTTGGAATTTCTTGGAAGGTTTTGTTCAAGCGGTGCGTAATAATGTTGTCGTGCCGGCGATGGGTGAGCATGATGCGGATCGTTTCATGCCGTTTCTCTGGACGATATTCTTCTTTATTTTGGGTTGCAACTTGATGGGGATGGTCCCATGGGTTGGGTCACCGACGGCTTCGTTGGGGACAACTGCCGCCTTGGCGGGTTTGGTTTTTTTGGTGGGCTTGATCTTCGGTGTGAAGGCGTTTGGGGTTGTGGGTTATTTGAAGAATATCTGTCCTGAGTTGGGCTTGCCGTGGTACTTCGCTTTTTGGGTAGTGCCGTTGTTGTGGGTCATTGAGTTTGCATCGTTGTTCATTAAGCACGCCGTATTGGCGGTGCGACTGTTGATGAACATGGGTGCAGGTCACTTGGTGTTGCTCGGTATTCTCGGAATTGGGATCAGTGTTCCAGCGGCTTTAGGGTTGAGCACCGGAGGTTGGATGGGGGTAGCTGGGATTTCGGTGATTGGGACAACGATTTTGAGTGTTTTGGAAGTGTTTGTCGCCTTTTTGCAAGCTTACGTATTCACGTTTTTGGCAGCGTTGTTTATCGGAAGTGCGATCCATCATCACTGATCGAGCGGGTTTGCCTTTGGGTGAAGTCGTTTGTGGGTGTGAGGTTGGATTGGTTTGGTGCTGTATCAGTAATTTCCTCTGCGGAAACGCAGAATTTCGTTCCTCTTCGTTTGGATTGAGAGACCGTCGAGTCGATCTTCAAGGAGAATAGTAAAGTGATTAATCTCGTGCGATTTGGTTTGGTGTTTGCTGGTTGCATGTTGCTCATGTCGGTTCCAGCGATGGCGCAAGACGCAGCAGCGGCGGGTGGCAACATTCCTGGTGCTATTGGAGCGGGTTTGGCAGTTATTGGTGCTGGTTTAGGTATCGGTTTCTTGGGCAAGGGTGCGGTTGAGTCGATCGCTCGTCAGCCTGAGTCTTCTGGTACGATTCAAGTTGCGATGATTATCGCTGCTGCTCTTATCGAAGGTTTGGCGTTCTACGCTGTTTTGGTTTGCTCGCAACAGAACCCATTCGCAGGCTAGTCTGCGTGGTGTTTCGATCGAGATTGGCTGGTGCTCGGTTGAACGCAATCTGGAGATGCAAGTGAATCCCGGATGTGTTTGGCTTGGCGCTTAGTTCGGATAGTGACGAAGCGACTGGCTGTAAGATTGGTTGTTGATCGGTTGGTTTTGTTTCTGATCGGTTGGCGATTTCTTCGAGCAGTGAGCGTAGAGTTGTGTTTCCGAGGTGGCTGTGAGGTAGCGTTTAGGTTGGATTCGAAAGGCATGATGAAATGATCACGCAAATGCGAAGCGTAAGTGCTTGGATGGTGGTTTGGCTTTTGGTTGGTTCGCTGAGTGCGAGCGCATTCGAAGGTGCAGACAAGGGTCATGGTCATTACGACCCCACCCACGGCTACGCATCAGCGGAGAATGAGTCCCTTTTGGATTTCAAGACCGACAAGGCATTGTTTACCGGCTTGGTCTTCTTGTTGCTCTGCGGCGGGTTGTACTTAGCGGCCTGGAAGCCGATTTCGCAGGCTTTGGAGCGGCGTGAAACAACGATTGCGAATCAGATTGCGGATGCTCAGCGAGCTTCACAAGAGGCGAGTGCGAAGTTGAAGGAATATGAAACGAAGTTGGCGGATGCTGCGGTGAAAGCTCAGGAGTTGGTGGTACAAGCGAAGCGCGATGCGGAGTCTGTGGCAGAGCGGATCAAGACGGATGCCCAAGCGGACGCTGCGCGGATGCTTGACCGGGCCAAGAATGAGATTGAGACGGCCAAGCAAGCGGCATTATCGGAGCTTTCGACAAAGAGCACTGATTTGGCGTTTGGATTGGCGCGGCGAGTGATCGGACGCGAACTGAACGCGGGAGATCACCAGAAGTTGATCAGTGAAGCGTTGGGGCGATTGCCAAGCGGCAACTAGGACTCGAGTGAAGGCTTAGTGCGACGAAGGCTCTAATTGACGAGAGCGACAGGATTGATCGATGTCTGAACAAACCAAAAAAATACCGACAGTGTTCGATAGCGAAGAGCAGCATGTAGGAGAAGTCTACGCGCGAGCGTTGCTTGGAGCGGCTCAGAGTGCGAACAAGGTCGATGCGGTGGTCGAACAGTTCGAATCGCTGGTCGTCGATGTCTTGGACAAGAACCCGAAGATTGAGGTGGCTTTGGCCAATCCCAAGATGTCCGTCGAGGACAAATGGAATTTGATTGACCGGGTATTTGGTGGCAAGATGGAGCCAACATTGGTGACGATGCTCAAGGTATTGGCGAGACGTCAGCGGCTTGGATCTTTGCGATCGATACAGAAGTCCGCGTCGGATTTGCGAGACGAATTAGCTGGTCGTATTCAAGTACAGGTTACAGTTGCGAGCGAATTGGATGCAAGTGCCAGGGATGCGTTGATTGCGAAGCTCAAGACGGTATTTAAGAAGGATGTTCGGTTGAACACGAAGGTGGATCCGAGCATACTTGGAGGCTTGATTGTACGTGTCGGAGACACGGTGCTTGATGGCAGCGTGGACGGTCAGTTGGCAGCGTTGCGAAAGACAGTCGGTCAGCGATCGGAGACGGCGTTGCGTTCGACTTCCGGATCGCTGGTGCAGACAAATTAAGTTCCTTGGTTGAAAAGCTCGATGTTGTTCCTTTCGCGGACGCACGAGCCGAGTTTTTAATCCCTTTTCCATTCCTTTACCAAAAATTCCTTCCCGCAGCTCCGGCTGCGAAGACGAACCCGAGAGGTCGATGAGATGAAGTTTAACTCGGATGAGATTGCAGCCGTCATTCAAAAAGAGATCGAACAATTCGGCAGCCAGATCGACGTTCGCGAAGTAGGAACGGTCCTCGAAGTCGGGGACGGTATTGCTCGCGTGTACGGTCTCTCGGGCGTGATGTCCGGTGAGATGGTTCAGTTCCCGAATGGGGTCACGGGGTTGGCGTTTAACCTCGAAGAAAAGTCCGTCGGTGTGATTATTCTTGGGGATTACCTGAGCATCAGCGAGGGGGACGAGGTGCGTGCACTCGGAACGCTATTGAGTGTTCCAGCCGGGGATGCAGTGATCGGCCGTGTTTTGGATCCGTTGGGCAACCCATTGGATGGCAAGGGGCCTGTCACCACGGACGTTCGTCGTCCGGTGGAGATCATCGCCACGGGTGTTGCCGAGCGACATCCGGTCAATGAGCCCATGCAGACAGGTATCAAGGCGATCGATGCGATGACGCCGATTGGTCGTGGGCAGCGGGAATTGATCATCGGTGACCGCAAGACTGGCAAGACTGCGATTGCGATTGACGCGATCATCAATCAGAAGGGCAAGGGCGTAAAGTGTTTTTACGTCGCGATCGGTCAGAAAGAATCGTCGGTGGCGTTGATTATCGATGCGTTGGATAAAGCTGGAGCGATGGATTACACGACGGTGATCGTATCGGGTGCTAGTTCACCTGCTCCGTTGCAATACGTTGCACCTTATGCGGGTACGGCGATGGCCGAGCATTTCATGTTCAACGGTCAGCATGCTTTGATCGTCTATGACGACTTGAGCAAGCAAGCCGTGGCTTATCGCCAGTTGAGTTTGTTGATGCGACGGCCACCTGGACGCGAAGCGTTCCCTGGGGACGTGTTTTACTGCCACAGCCGTTTGTTGGAGCGATCCGCGAAGTTGAGTAAGGAGTTGGGAAGTGGCTCGTTGACGAGTCTTCCGATCATTGAGACGTTGGAAGGTGAAGTTTCGGCTTACATTCCGACGAACGTGATTTCGATTACAGACGGTCAGATTTACCTGCAACCAGACTTGTTCTTTGCCGGTATTCGTCCAGCGATGAACGTGGGTATTTCGGTTTCTCGCGTGGGTGGAAATGCGCAGATCAAGGCGATGAAGAAGGTCGCTGGTGGTTTGCGTCTTGACTTGGCATCGTTCCGCGAGTTGGAGGCGTTTGCACAGTTGGGAACGGAATTGGATCCAGCGACGCAAGCGAAGTTGGATCGTGGGTATCGGATGGTGGAGTTGCTCAAGCAACCGCAGTTTCAACCGATGGACGTTGCAGAGCAGATTTTCAGTATCTATGCCGGCACTCGTGGGCATCTTGACGACATTCCTGTGAGCAAGGTTCGGGAGTTTGAAACGGGGCTTTTGGAGTTCCTTCGGGATCGCAAGAGCGACGTGTTGAAGAAGATCAACGAAGTTGGCGATTTGACTCCTGAAATCGAAGAGTTGATCAAGTCGACGATTGGTGCATTCAAGGCGACGTTCCGATAATCATCGAGGAGTTTCTTCCTGGGCTCTTATGGAGCTTAGGGGGGATCCGATAGCAACAGGGTCGACGAGGGGAACTTCAAACGATGGCAAATATTCGACAGCTCGACAAGCGGCGTAAAAGCGTACGAAACATTCGGAAGATCACGCGGACGATGGAATTGATCGCAACCGCGCGATTCAAGAAAGCGATGGATCGTGCGGCAGCAGCGACGGACTACACCAAGCGAATCACACAGATCGTACAAGACTTGGCCAAGAGCGGCACGGACGTCAGTCATCCGTTGCTCAAGGCGCACGAGACTGTTAAAGCGGTTGACATGTTGGTGTTGACTGCGAACCGTGGATTGTGTGGTGGTTACAACGGTTCGGTGGTACGTGCGGCTGCGCAGCGTCGAGCGGAGATTCAGGTGCAAGCCGATGCTGGTCAAACGTCGGCCAGTGGTAAGCGTGGTATTTCAGCTCTGCGTTTTGCTGGGATACCGTTGGAGAAGACGTACACGGAGTTTGAAGATCAGCCAAGTTTTGACGCGGTTGCAAAGATCGCAGATGACTTGATCGCTCGTTACATCACGGGTCAGGTTGATCGAGTCGACGTTGCCTACACGCGGTTTATCAGCAGTTCCAAGCAGTTGGCAGTGGTTGAGACCTTGTTACCTTTTGCAGGAATTGAGGTTGCCGCGAGTCAAGCAGCGGGTGGTGGTTCGGAATCGAGTAAGGTTCGGGACGATTATGAGTTCTTGCCGAGCGCGAGCGCGATTTTGGAAGAAGTCGTACCTGCGAGCTTTCGAGCAAGACTCTTCAAGTGCTTTTTGGATGCGGCTGTCAGCGAGCAGATTGCTCGGATGGTTGCGATGAAGAGCGCGACGGAGAACGCCGGGGACTTGATCAAGTCCTTGTCGAGAACATTTAATCGAGCTCGTCAGAGCAAGATCACACAAGAAATCATGGAAATCATCGGGGGCGTGGAAGCGCTTGGGTAATCCTCAAGTCATCCATGCTTCAACAACACATCCTTAGCGTGCGTCAGCATTCACTTATCGAAAACTACGAATAGAGAAGATCATGAGCGTCTCCACCGGTAAAGGGGTTGGTAAAATCAGTCAG
Source organism: Pirellula sp. (assembly GCA_044344575.1). Lineage (GTDB taxonomy): Bacteria > Planctomycetota > Planctomycetia > Pirellulales > Pirellulaceae > JBKCUI01. Next base: position 5,670 of record JBIJCS010000143.1, read on the forward strand.
GTCATCGGCTCGACTTTTGATGCCGAGTTTCCCGAGAATAGCCTTCCTCCAATTTACAACGCAGTGAAGGTTGTCAGCGAGAAGAAGGGTGTTTCGATCAATTTGACCGGAGAGGTGCAACAGCACCTCGGTGGCGGCAAAGTGCGTTGCGTCGCTTTGGGTAGCACGGACGGATTGATGCGTGGGCTTGATTGCGTCGACACGGGCACACCGGTATCGGTTCCTGTGGGTGAGGGGACTTTGGGTCGTGTGTTCAACGTTCTCGGTGATCCGATTGATCAACGAGGGGATGTGAAGGCGGATACCCGATGGCCGATTCACCGGCAAGCTCCTGCGGTTTCCGAGTTGTCGACCAACACGGAAGTGTTTGAAACCGGTATTAAGGTTATCGACTTGCTCACACCGTTCGTTCGGGGTGGTAAGGCAGGTTTGTTCGGTGGTGCGGGGCTTGGTAAGACCGTTATTCTTCAAGAGTTGATCGCACGGGTGGCAAGTTCCCACGGTGGTTACTCGGTGTTTGCAGGTGTTGGAGAGCGAACGCGTGAAGGGACTGACCTTTGGTTGGAAATGCAAGAAGCCGAGATTGGCAAGACGGGTCGGAAGGTTATCGAGCAGACGTGCATGGTTTTCGGCCAGATGAATGAGCCACCAGGGTCGCGTCTTCGCGTCGCACTTTCTGCACTGACGATGGCCGAGTATTTCCGAGACACCACGGGTAAGGACACGTTGTTGTTCGTCGATAATATTTTCCGATTCTCGCAAGCTGGATCGGAAGTATCTGCATTGCTTGGTCGGATGCCATCCGCGGTGGGATATCAACCGACGTTGGCGACGGAGATGGGTGCGTTGCAAGAACGTATTACATCGACGAAGCGTGGGGCTATTACCTCCGTGCAAGCGGTTTACGTTCCTGCGGACGACCCGACGGACCCTGCACCTGCGACAGCGTTCGGGCAGTTGGACGCGTTCATTTACTTGGAGCGTTCGATTTCTGAGAAGGGTATTTATCCTGCGATCGATCCATTGGCATCGAACTCTCGGATTCTTGACCCTGCGATTGTCGGTGAGCGGCACTACAACATTGCCCGTCGCGTGCAACGCACATTGCAACGATATCGCGAACTTCAGGACATCATTGCGATTCTTGGGGTGGATGAATTGAGTGAGGAAGACAAGACAGTCGTACGACGTGCACGTCGGATCGAGCGATTCTTGTCGCAACCGTTCTTGGTGGCCGAAGTCTTCACCGGCAAGCCGGGTGAGATCACATCGCTTGCAGACACGATTCGCAGTTTTGAAGAGATCTGCGATGGTAAGTGGGATCACTTGCCAGAGTCGGCGTTTATGTATGTCGGTGCGATTGAGCAAGTCGAAGCGCAAGCGAAGCGGATGGCAGAGCAAGCCAAGAAGTAGTTTTTGGCGAGCAGGAGAGATGCTTTCGGCGACTCGAAATTGGGTCGTCGGAGGCGTAGCGATGATTCCATGGTCGAGCAACGTCGGATCTGTAGAGAACAATTATGAGTGAATCGAACGCGGTCCATTGTGTCGTGGTGACTCCTGAGAAGACGGAGTTGGATACGCAATGCGAGTCGATTAATTTGCCGATGTTTGACGGGGAGTTTGGTATTTTACCGGGACGTGCTCCGATGGTTGGCCGTCTTGGGTTCGGCCTGATGAAGCTGAAGAACTCAGGTAAGGAAGAGCGTTGGTTTGTCGACGGCGGTTTTGTGCAAGTAACCCGGGATGCGGTTTACATTTTGACCGACCGATTGATCAAGCCCGAGTTGGTAGACAAGTCTGGTGCGGAAGAGGATTTGCGAAAGGCTTCTGAAATCAAGCCGACGACACCTGAGGCTGCAGCGTTGCGAGAGCGTTCGCTGGCACAGGCGCGTGCAAAGATTCGGGTTGCATCCGGGGCGTAATGCCTTCAGGATTTCGTCAGTGCTTTGGCGATACGAGTTGACGAAGCTACTCAGAAGTTGACGAAGCTACTTAAATAAAGTCTAGCGGGGGATTGGTTATGGGATCGCGAAAAGGAAGTGCGTTTGCTGGGGTTGGTGTAGCGATTGTTACGCCGTTTCGCGAAGGGAAGTTGGATGTGAAGCGACTGCAGGAGCAGATTGACTTCCAGATTACTTCCGGTGTGACCTTTTTGGTGCCCTGTGGTACGACCGGGGAATCCCCGACGCTTTCTCATGACGAGCATGAGCGCGTGATCAGCGAGGTCGTGCAAGCTGCGCGAGGGCGTTGCAAGGTGATGGCGGGGACGGGGAGCAACTGTACGGCGGAAGCGTTGCGATTGACTCGTTGGGCTGCAAAAGAGGGTGCGGATGCTTCGTTGCAGGTCGCACCGTATTACAACAAGCCAACGCAGAGGGGTTTTTACGAGCACTTCAAGGCAATTGCGGAAGATGTTGGAATACCGCACTGTGTTTACAACATACCGGGTCGTTCGGCGAAGAACATTGAGCCCGATACGATCGCGAAGCTTGGCGATCTGCAGAACATCACGATGGTGAAGGAAGCGACTGGGTCTTTGGACCAGTGCTCACAGATACTCAACACAACCAACTTGACCGTGCTCAGTGGGGATGACTCGCTGACTCTACCCATGATGAGTGTTGGCGCTGAGGGAGTGATTTCGGTTGCAGGCAACATTGTCCCGACCGATTTGATCGCGATGGTTCGAGCGGCCCTTGGTGGTGATTTTGCGGGAGCAGCGAAGTTGCATCACAAGTTGTTTCCACTTTGCCGTGACATGCTTTCGCTGGCAACGAATCCGATACCGGTGAAGGCAGCGATGCAATTATTAGGCCGTGATACTGGCGATTTAAGGTTGCCGATGACGGCGTTGGAACCCAAAGAGTTAGAGGCGTTGCAGTCGACGTTGGTCAGGTATGGGATTCTGTCGAAATGAGTGCAGAGGCTCAGCAGGAACTTGGGGCTCAATGGCGGAAGTTGCGATTCGAGTCGATAGCAGAGTGCAAAGCTGAGGTCGAGAGGATCATCGAGGCGCAGCGTGCGGGTCAGTTGCGAGCGCATGGCCAATGGAGTGCGGGGCAAGTTCTAGCGCACGTGGCGGCTTGGATTGAGTATGGATACGTGGGGTATCCGATTGGCAAACCACCATTTTTTATACGTTGGATCTTACGACTCGGATTGAGATCGATGTTGGCGCGAGGCATGTCGCGCGGGGTGAAGATTCCCGGCGTGAAAGGTGGTACGACGGGTGCGGATGCGATGCAGACGCTCGAGGCGGCAGAGAGGCTTGTCAAGGCGTTGGAACGGTTGGAGAGTGATGAGGAGCCAAAGTTCGACAGTCCGGCGTTTGGTGCGATGTCGATGGCGGATCGTGTGCGATTGAATCTACGGCATGCGGAATTGCATTTGGGATATTTGTCGTATTGAATCGTTGGTCGCTGATTGTCCGCAGTTTAGTTGCTTTTCGATCTAACCAGGGATACATTGGATGTCCCCCCTAAAGTACGTCCGCCCTCCAAGACCGGAGCGTCGCATGAACCGTGCGTTGACCTGCTCGAAATTGGTCGTCCTCGCCCTCGTTGCCATCAGCCATCGGCAACTCGCTTTCCTGACTCTCGTAGTCGGGAGTATTGTCTACGGCCAAGATGCTCCATCACCGACGAGCGCAGATAGCGAAGGAATTGCTTTTTTCGAAAAGCGTATTCGACCCATCCTCGCCGAACACTGCTACTCCTGCCACTCAGCCGACGCAAAATCGCTTCAAGCGAACTTGTTGTTAGATTCTTCGGATTCTCTGCTCGCGGGTGGCGACAGCGGCCCTTGTATCATTCCAAACAAGCCGGATGAAAGTCTCTTGATTCAATCCGTGCGTTATGCGCCAGAACATTCCGCGATGCCACCGGATGGAAAACTCTCGGCCGATAAAATTGCGGCCTTAGAGGAATGGGTCCGTCGAGGTGCACCCGCACCGTCCACATCGCAAACCTCCAAGGTGCGTAAGTCCATCGATTTGGAACAAGGGAGGAAGCATTGGGCCTTTCAGCCGACACTGCC
>JBIJCS010000144.1:0-9701 GCA_044344575.1 Pirellula sp.
TCAAGAAGCGAGTGCGGCTGGAGATCGGTAGCATGCGGGTTGAGATCGATAACATAGATGGTGTTCCTCGGTGTTTTTCAGTGACGTTTTGTTGAATGGGTGCTTCTCTTCCAGTGCCTTTTACGCAGTTGCAACTCGAATCGGTTGCAGTTCCAATTGGCCAAGATCATCACCTGCCAGTATCATGATCGTACGCCCGCCCGGAAATGCCGGCCCGGAAATGCCGGCCCGAAAGTGATACCGCATCTTAGTATACATTCGCCATCAAGTTCGTCTTGAGCACTATCGTTGGATCCGCAGGTAAGTCAGAAATTCCCATGTTCGTTTCTGAGGAGAATGAGGGATAGTCGAGTGAAAGGTGAGCAAGAACAACTCGTTGAGCCGAGGGGCAATTGGGCGGTTTTGGCGAGTGTAGGCGAAAATCCGGTGATGCGAAAACTACGGTGGGGGTTTCTGCGGCAATATCGCCGCTTGTCCGCTGCGGACTTCTCGGATCAAAATCGTCGCGAGTTATCGCAGGTGTTGGGAGAAGAACCATGGCTATCGCAAGAAGGATGGCTTTGGCAGATCGATCGGATTGCGCGCAGTGGGGACAACCGGGTCGCCAAATTCCGTATGGTGTCTGCCTCGCATGGCGACGCTTGCGAAACGGTGTGGATGCGGACACCGCAGGGGCGAGTGACCGTTTGTGTTTCAACGCAGATTGGATGTGGGGTTGGATGCAGTTTTTGCGCCACGGGGCGGATGGGATTTCGCCGTCAGTTAAGCAGTTGGGAGATTCTCGAGCAAGTCTTGCGCTCTGGCATGCTGGGGCCGAAATCAAATGTATCGGACGACGACAACGCAGTCACAACCGACACGAAACGGCGGATAGATCCCACGATTATTCCTGTTCGCAATATTGTATTCATGGGTATGGGGGAACCTCTCCACAATCTGTCCGCCGTCACAGAGTCGCTTGAGCGATTGACGGATGAAGCTTGGTTTGGCCTTTCACCGCGAACGATTACGGTTTCAACGGCGGGGGTACCGAGAGGGATGATTGCGTTAGCGCAGCGATTTCCGAGATTGCGATTGGCACTGAGTCTTCACAGTGCAGAGCCCAGTAAACGCAGAGACTTAGTGCCGCATGCTGTCGGGGATTTGGAAAAATTGCGGTCAACAATCGCGGAAGTGAATCGGCTACAGGAGGGGCCGGTATGGATTGAGATTGCGCTGCTGGCAGGAGTCAACGATGGTCTAGACGATGCGAGAAAGCTGGTTGAATTCTGTGAGGGGTTGCGAGTCGAAGTGAATGTGATTCCTTACAACGACACATCGCATTCTGCGGAAGCTTTACCGCAGCTTGGACAAGCCGCATCGTATCGGGCCCCAGCGATTGCGAGAGTGGATGCTTATATCGGTGAGTTGCGACGAAGTGGGATCTTTACGACATTTCGCAAGACGCTTGGTGAGAGCATTCAAGCTGCTTGTGGTCAGCTCGTCGCCCCCGTGCGCGATGTTTCTAAGTAATCCCGTTGGACGCTAAAGACAAAGTGGTTCATCAGGGAGTTCGAACCGGTTGCAGATACGTTTTCTTTTTCTGAAAGAGTGCGCGATGTTCGGCGAATTCTCGGCGCAGTGAAGTGTCATCGGTAACTTCGATCGCTTGATTGATCGTATTGATGGCTTTTGGAAAGTCGCTGTTGGCGGCGTGCGCCATCGCCAAGACATGCAACAAATGAGGATTCACGTAGCCATTGCTTTGATCGATAGCGCGTTGCGCTGTTTGGAGTGCAGATGTTGGGTTGCGATAAAAGTCTTCGGGGCAAGTAGCCATCATCCAAGCAGCATTCTGCAGAGCACGAACGTATTTTGGGTCGGCTTTCATGGCTTTTTGATACGCTTCTGCGGCTTCTTTCCATCGCCCGAGAGATTGACACGTATCCGCGAACTCTGTTGCTGCCTTGGCGGAATCCGGCGCGAGGGTCATCGCAGATTGATAGTCGGAAAGTGCGGCTTCGGTCTGTCCAAGAGCGTAGCGAGCATTCCCGCGACCGGAGAAAAGTGCTGCATCTTTTTCATCGACCGCGATGGCTTTGGTGTAATCTGCGATCGCAGCCTCGTAGTTCCCAAGTCTAAAAAGGAGTTCCCCGCGATTGTGATAGGCTTCGACAAACTGCGGATTGAGTTCGATTGTTTTCGAAAATGCCGCGATAGCATTGGGAGTGTCATCGTTGATAGCGAGAAGGACACCAAGATTATGGTGAGCTCTCCAGCGGAGCGGGTCGTATTCAATGGCGAGCCGAAAATCATCCATCGCTGCGCGATCGAGTAGTTCTGCGTCGGCGAGTTGCTGGTTGGCGACAAGTTCGCCGGCGGTATCTGAACGACGCTCTCCGCGCCGATTGGCAGCCCAGGAAAGAAGTTTCTTCGCGTAGTTGCGTTCTGCGACATTTCGAGTCATGTCGCCGACAACGTTGCGAGAACGCTCGATTACCGAGTTTAGCTCTAGGACCGATTGGGCCAGTTGGGCTTTATCGAAGAGCGATTGCAAGTCCGCCGCGACTTGACCGTCATCGGTTGGCTTGGAGTTCTCCGTTGCATTCGAGTTCTCCGATGGTGAGTTGGGCCGGGCATTCGGACCGTTCGGAGCGGTCAAAGATTGTAGTTCTGGCTGGGGATCTAGGCTTTGAGAGTCCCAGGAGGTCCGTGGTATCGCACGTTGGTTTTGTGCAAGGGTCGGTATGCTTGGGAGAGTGCAAACCAGGAACGCCGAAAGAGCGATACGAGCGATCGAAGTCTTTTGAGGCATCATGAGTGAATTCTTGGGATGGCTGGCAAAAGCGGGGTTGGCTGGCAAAAACGGGGTTGGCTGGTAAGCATAACAAAAAACGGGGGGAGGGAATCAAGATAAAGTATGGTGTTGTGGGGGACTTCGGTTAGGATTTCCTTTACGATTTCTGGGTCGTGGGGCCTCTTGCTCAGGGGGCCTGTGCGTCGGAACCTGATGTGCCTTTAGGAAGTGCTTGTATGTCCATTGCTGATAGTACGGTTCGTCGACTCCATGAAATACTACTTCTGGTGGCGGATATTCGTGGTCAGATCGAGCGGGCACCGCGGCAGTTGAAGGCAGCTCAGACGGCCTTACAAGCGGCCAAAGATGCCGTACAGGCTTGCAAGGACGAGATCAAACGGAATCGGATGGAAGCGGATCGCAAGCAATTACAACAGCGTCAGATTGAGACGAAGTTGTACGAATGGCAGGGGAAGCTCAATGCGGCGGCGAACAATCGCGAGTATCAGGCGATCAAGGATCAGATTGCTGCGGACACGCAAGCCAACAGTGTATTATCCGACGAGATTTTTGAAATCTTGGAACGGATCGACGGTTTGCAGGTCAAGTTAGCGGATTTGGAGCGAATCTGCAAAGTCACCGAGGAGGATACGGGGAAAGCGGAAGCGAGGATTGCGGAGCGGTTGCAGGTGCTCAAAACGGACTTGGTACGGGTAGAGGGCGAGCTCAAGGGTGCGGAGGGTGAATTGCCGGCGGACTTTGCAGCCATCTATCATCCGTTGGTCAAGACGCGTGGGGAGGAGGCATTTGCTCCGCTCGACGAGCGATCATGTGGCGGGTGCAATACAGGGCTGCCTCCGCGCATCATCGACCAGCTACGAATGGGTAATCCCATTGCTTGTTCGAGTTGTGGGCGTTGGATTTACAGACCGGAATAGATTGGCCCTGGCGAATAGATGCCGGAGTCTGCGTTGAATATCGAACCATCGGTCTTATTGGCGTCATTCCCGGAGCACTTGCGCGAGAGGGTGCGTGTCGTCGAGGGTACTCCGCGAAGGGAGTGGAGCGATTCTCGGTCGGGCTTCGACATTGCGGAGAGGTCGCCGATTGTTTACTGGACCCATCATGCATTGCGGGTCGACGAAAACCCAGCGTTGGATGTAGCGCAAGGCATTGCAGTCGCGTTACAACGCCCGTTGTTGGTTTATCAAGGATTGGCATCGAGTTATCGGTATGCGTCGGATCGCCACCATGTGTTTCAGTTGCAGGGGGCGAAAGATCTCGCACGGGCGTATGAGGCGTTAGGTATTCGTTATGCACTTTTTGTCGAGACCCGTGCAGATAAGTCGGCTGCATTGTTGGAGTTGTGCAAGCAGACGGATTGGTTGGTGACAGAGGATTTCCCGGGTGAGCCTACGGACCGATGGCTACAGCGTCTGACGCACCTAGACCATCTGAAGGTACTCGCGGTCGATACCGCTTGCGTGGTTCCTATGCAGCTTGTGGGTAAAGCGTACGATCGGGCTTTTGCATTTCGAGATGCGACCAGCAAGTACTATCGCGCGCGGATTGACAAGCAGTGGCCGACCGTGCATCTTCCTGCGGTTGCATATCGCGGTCGTTTGCCATTCACAGAAGTGGATGTTGCGGCGATGGATCCCATGGAGGTAGTAGCTCGATGTGACATCGACGCGACGGTGGCACCAGTTGCGGACACCTTGGGTGGATCACGAGCGGGGTATGCTCGATGGCAAGAATTCATGGATCGGGGGATGCGCAAGTATGCTTCGCGCCGCAATGATCCTTGTGCTGGTGTATCGAGTCGCATGTCGGCTTACCTGCACTATGGGATGGTATCACCGATGCGATTAGCGCGAGAAGCCAATGCGTTGGGAGCGGAGAAGTATCTCGACGAGTTGCTGATCTGGCGTGAGTTGGCTTATGGATATTGTTTTTATCGCAAGGACTACGGATCGTTTAGCACGTTACCCGATTGGGCGCGAGAGACGTTGAGAAAACACGCGAGTGATTCGCGCGAGGAGTTGTATTCATGGGAGACCTTAGCGCGAGGCAAGACATCCGATGCACTTTGGAACGCGTGTCAACGCAGTTTGCTTAAGCATGGGGAGTTGCATAACAATGTGCGGATGACGTGGGGCAAAGCCGTTGTCAACTGGACGCGGTCTGGCGAGGAGGCGTTGGCGATCCTGATCGACTTGAATCATCGCTTTGCATTGGATGGTCGCGATCCGGCGTCTTACGGCGGGATTTTGTGGTGTTTAGGACAATTTGATCGACCGTTTTTCCCAGAGCAACCGGTGATGGGAACGGTGCGAGGAAGATCGACAAAGGAGCATTTGCAACGATTGGATTTACAGCAGTTTGAAACGCATGTCGATCGGCCTGTTGGCATGGGGGCAATGCGGGTCGCAGTCGTGGGTGCTGGAATCGGGGGGTTGTTCTGCGCTAGAACGCTTACGGACTACGGAGTGCAAGTAACAGTATTTGATAAGTCGCGCGGGGTTGGCGGACGCATGGCGACAAGGCGTATCCGTGACGGATTGTTGGTCGATCATGGACCAGCGATGATGCAATGGGATGGGAGAGAGACTAAGCATTGGGTAAAGTCGTGGGAGGACGACGGTGTGTTGCATCGTTGGAAAGGAAAGGTGATTTCATCCGAGGGCAACACAGTTTTGCCGAAGGGGGAGAATGGTGCACGCTACGTGGAGGTACCGATAGGCTGGGTGGGTGGGCGTGGCATAAGCGATTTAGCGAAGCATTTTGCGGCGGATTTGTGCTTGGTTCCGAACACGCAAATTCAGTCGCTTCGGCGTGAAGGAGAGCAATGGTTTGTCAGTGGTCTGACGAGTGAGTTAGGCGATGGTGCAATTGGCCATTCGGCATCGAGTAGGATGGAGAAAGTGCACGAAGCGGGTCCGTTCGATGCTGTTGTATTGAATATGCCCCCGGTTCAATGTGCGACCCTATTAGGGGAAGAGGCTTGGGAAGCGATCCGCATGTCACGAAGCAATCGTGCTGAGGATATCACGCGATGGCTTGAACCTGTCTGGGCAGTGATCTTAGGATTTAAAGAACGCTGGGATGTGCCGTTCGATGGGGTTCGGTTTACGGATCATGAAGTGCTTGAGTGGCTCGGGAGGGAGTCGAGTAAACCGGGTCGTTCGAAGCGTGATCTTGACAGTCCTGTGCGAGGCTTGGATGCAACGGAGTCAAACTATTTGGATCAGGGGGTTGAGTACTGGGTTGTTCATAGCAATTCAAAGTGGGCGGAGGCTCATCTCGAATGGACAGCGCAGGAGGTCGCCGACCGGATCCTGAGTGCAGTTCGGGAGGTTTCAGGGGGAACGATTCCCGAGGTAGTGGAGTTGCAAGGTCATCGCTGGCGGTATGCGAGGGTGCGGGAGAGAAATGGTGTGGGTTCGGGGGGGGGTGAAGGGAGTAGGGCATGGTGGTCGCGTCAGCAGAGCTTGGGGTTGTGTGGAGATTGGGTTCAGTCGTGTGGGGGGAATGGGATAGAGGGTGCGATAGATTCTGGGAGTGCGATGGCGGGTTATTTGCTGAGAGAATTGGTTTCTCGCCGAGCGGGGAATGGGAGGCTTAGTACGCCGGAGCTTTTTTGATGTAGAGGCGTTAGGCGTTAGGCGCAGTGGATGTGAGCAAAGTGGAGTGCGGGCAGAATGCCCATACTACAGATGACATTGACGCAGTTTTCCTATTTTTGCTACACCACTCAAACCGCTCGATTACCGGCCTTTGCCCGGTTTCCGGTATCGCTGCCCCGCGTCGAACGAGGATCCAATCTTGAAAATATCGGTCGTCACTCCCGTCTTCAACGAACGGGAAGCTCTCCCTCACCTCTTTCGCGCCCTGCCCAATGTATTACAGCACTTAGCCGAAGATTTCGAAATCGTTGTGGTCAACGACGGAAGCTCCGATGGAACCGCCGAATACCTGAGACTCTGCGCCCTGGATGACCCACGCATTAAAATAGTAAGCTTCACCCGAAACTTCGGTCAACAAGCCGCAATGACCGCCGGACTCGACTGCGCTGACGGTGATGTCGTCGTTGTTATGGACTGCGATCTGCAAGATCCACCAGAAATGCTCGCAAATATGCTGGCAAAACTTCACGAAGGCTTTGATGTTGTCTCCTGCCAACGCCAGTCGCGGGCAGGTGAGTCTCGCTTCAAACGCTGGAGCGCAACCGCTTTTTATCAACTAATGCAACGGTGTATTGACCCAAGGATCCCTGCAGAAGTGGGCGATTTTCGGATGTACACTCGCCGTGCCGCCGACGCTCTACGCGCACTACGCGAACAACACAGATTCATGCGCGGAATCGTGGCTTGGATGGGAATGAAAGAAGCAATTCTTACATTTGATCGCCCACCCAGAGTCGCAGGTGAGACGAAGTACCCCGTGTCGAAACTCATTCGATTGGCTTGGACTGCAATATCTTCTTCCTCCGCTATTCCACTCAAGGTCACTTCCTACGTCGGTGCGACCATGCTTTGCTTGGGAGCCGCCGGTTTAGGACTAGGTCTCGTCGGCGCACTCGCGACCGCTGCATTCACATCTACCGCTCTATGGGCCGGATTTCTTATGCTACTGTGCGGCTTGCAATTGTGCGGCATGGGTTTGCTGGGCGATTATGTTGGGCGCATCTTTGAAGAGTCCAAGCAGCGACCGCTGTACGTGGTCGGCGAAGTCTGCAACCTCGAATGTGTCCCCGCAGTCGACCGCGCCATCTGGCTTGATACCGGATTGCCCTACGCTTCGAATAGCGGGATGCGACGCGAAGAGTTCCAGCGAGAAATCCCCCGTATCTATGGGCCCACCGTAATTCCAATTCCTTCCCGGGATGCTGGATGATTCAGGTCCACCCAAAGACAACCCCACGCAACGGCATTGTTGGCTTGATTCATCTCGATGTGTAAGGATTCCGTGTCAGGATGTGGAAGAGATACCAAGACATCGCGGTCTTCGTGGGATTGTGTTTAATCATCCTCTGGAGTGGTTTGGGTGGATCACGACTTTGGGATCAAGACGAAGGGTATTACGCGAGTGTAGCGCGGGAGATGAATTCGCGAGGAGATTGGCTGGTCCCAACCTTCAATCAAGAGTTGTTCGCGCATAAACCCCCGTTGATGTATTGGGGAATGCTCGCCGGATTTAAGCTTTTTGGTGTCAGCGAGTTCTCTGCGCGATTTGCATCGGCAGTATTTGGAACCGGGATGGTCCTGCTGACGTACTGGCTAGGGCGGATGCTCTTTGGCAGAATGACCGGATGGATCGGTGCCTTGGTATTGCTTTCAAGCGTGATGTTTACGGTTGTTGCACGCTCTGCAACGGCAGATGCACATTTGGGGTTTTTTGTCTTGCTCGCGATTACGCTTTGGGTCGATCAAGCTCGCAAGAGTCAAAACGAATCGTTACCGGTGATTCATTCATGGCGATGGTTCTGGATTTACAGCGCGATCGCAGGTGGGGTTCTCGCAAAAGGGCCGATTGGCTTCGCCTTTCCTGTTGCGATTCTGGGTGTGATGACCTTGCTCTGGGGGCCACCACACACTTCGACGACCGGATCATGGCTGTCGTGGACTCAGCAGTGTTGGCAACGCTTTTGGATTGCGTTCTGGTCGATGCGACCTGTCTTCGGTGGTATGGTCTTATTGGGATTGGCCGGCCCCTGGTTTCTTTGGATGCAGTGGACAACAGGTGGCGCGTTTCTGAGTGAGTTCTTTGGGGTGCATCACTTCGAACGATTCTCGCAACCGATGGATAACCATAGTGGGCCGATCTATTACTACGTCGTCTCCTGCTTGATCGGTTTCTTTCCTTGGACCTCCTTTGCGATCCCGATTGGATTGCATTACTTGGATCGTCAGCGATGGCAACAGGATCGCATGGCGATGCGCTTACTGACAGTTTGGATCTGTTTTTATTTCGGGGTCTTTTCGATCGCTAGCACCAAACTGCCAAACTACGTGATTCCGGTCTACCCTGCAGTCGCGATCAGCATTGCGATTTATCTTTCGCGTTGGGGGCAATCACTGGTTGTGGCAAAAGAGCAAGCGACAGCCTTCCAAGCTTATTCCGCAACGCGAAACTGGGCTCTGGCCGGCTGGTTGTTTATGTTGGGTTCCGGTGCGTTGCTCTTGGGCGTACCGGTGCTTTTGCAACAGTCGATGCAATTCCAAAATTGGTTGACGCTTCGGTTATCTGTTAATCGAGCGTTGTTTCCAGCCATTGGCACTTTGTCGTTGATGGGTGGAGTGCTAGTCGTTGGGGCTTTCGCCGGCGTGGTCTTGGTGGTTCGTGAAGAGTTCAAGCGAATGGTTTGGTTACTAAGCGGGATCAGTTGTTGTTTTGTTTTGGTGTTATGGCAAAGGGTCGTGCCCGCGATCGATTCCTTTCAAACGCCGCAGCAGATCGCGTTAGAATGCCTCGATGGTGGTGATGGCTCAACCTTGGATCGGAAGCACGAACCGGTTGTCCTCGGGATGTTTCGTCCGAGCATGGTTTTTTATTCCCGCAGAACCTTGGAATTCAGCCCTAGGGAAAATCTGCTCGCGGTGCTCAATGCGCGGCAGCCTGAGGTGGTGGTAGTACAGGATCCGGATGAGGATCAAGTCGATGCGTTGCTCACGCATGGTTACCGTGAAAGTCGGCGGTATCGCTCCTTTCCCAAGAAGGGTTGGACTTCTGTGTACCGTACAGACTGGGTAGAGCAGGCGACATTGCAAGAGCGTGCGGAGGGGATGCGGCAGGCGGAGCGAATTCGTGATAGACTGGGAGAAGTCGGTTTCGAAACGGATTGTCAATCCTCTAGCCATGAACAAACCAACAATGAACCAATCGAATTCGCAGCTTGGGACAGGCGCGGCCCGTCGTGAGTTTT
>JBIJCS010000145.1:0-9690 GCA_044344575.1 Pirellula sp.
GAATTTCTGACTTACCTGCGGATCCAACGATAGTGCTCAAGACGAACTTGATGGCGAATGTATACTAAGATGCGGTATCACTTTCGGGCCGGCATTTCCGGGTCGGCATTTCCGGGCGGGCGTTCGATCATGATACTGGCAGGTGATGATCTTGGCCAATTGGAACCGCAACCAATTCGGGTTGCAACTGCGTAAAAGGCACTGGAAGAGAAGCACCCATTCAACAAAACGTCACTGAAAAACACCGAGGAACACCATCCATGTTACCGATCTCAACCCGCATGTTACCGATCTCAACCCGCACTCGCGTCTTGACTCACGTATTCGCTTGCCTATCGATTCTTTTCGTTGCCGCGATTGCAAGGCCTGTGCGTGCCGATGGCTGGGTAGCTCCGCAAGAGCCCACTGGTACTTGGAAGCCCGCTGGTACTTGGAAGGGAGAATGGCGCAGTAACTCCACTGGTCACCGTGGACCGATGCGCGTTGTGATCACCCCTTCGTCCAAGGGGACCTATCAAGCACGCTTTACGGGCCGATTCGCGGCAGTGATTCCTTTTGCCTATCGCGCTGAACTGGTTCCCGTCCAGCGAACGGATGGCACCACAGTGCTAACCTCCTCAAAGAAACTCGGACCGGTCTTGGGTAGCTACCAAATGCAAACGCAAGTTCAAGGCAACGTATTGACCGGGCAATTCCAAGCTGCGGGAGATAAGGGGTCAATACAAATGCAACGGGTTCGTTAAGGATCGGCGCAGATCTCAAGCATCCTCAGAAAACATGCGAAAAAGTCAACGCGTTCAATTCCCCGGTCCTCGTGGTTTACTCTCCGGTATCCTTGAAATTCCCTCACTCGAAACTCACGAAGAGATTCGCGGTTGGTTTCTGTTCTCGCATTGCTTTACCTGTAACAAAGACCTCAAAGCCATCGTTCGAATCGCAAGAGGACTTGCCGACCACCGATGGGGAGTACTTCGCTACGACTTCAGTGGCCTCGGAAATAGCGAAGGCACGTTCTGCGAAACCAACTTCTCAACGAACTGCGAAGATTTACAAGCGGCCGCGAACTTTCTAGCAAGTACCTATCACGGACCGAGATTCCTCATCGGTCACAGTTTCGGTGGTGCCGCTAGCTTGGCCATGGCCAGCGAAATCCCTAGCTGCATCGGTGTTGTGACGCTTGCAGCACCAAGCGACACGCATCATCTCGCTGACCTGCTTGTGCGTATGGATCCATCGATCCGTTCAAACGGAACTGGACAAGTCACCATTGGGGGGCAAACCCTGCGCATCGATGAACAAATGGTCGATGACTTCCTAAGCCACAACCTGCCGGCTACCGTCCAAGCCTTGAACAGACCGCTTCTGGTGTTTCATTCTCCAGAAGACGAAACCGTTGCCTTCCGCCATGCTCTTGCTCTCACGGCCGTTCAAGCCAACGAAAACTCACATTCCAAACCTCAACCCAAGTACCGATCTCTCATCAGTCTACCCGGCAGCAACCACTTGCTCACCAATAGCGAACGAGATATTCCCATGATCGTGGACATCATCCACGCTTGGGCTTCTCGATGGAACTAACTATGTCGACTACTTCAAACGCGACGACGCAACCACCATCGAAACTCAAAGTCCTTCCCTCGGTATGCGCTCTCGACTGCCCCGACGCTTGTGCGTTGCACATTCAAGTCGAAGGAGACCGTGTCGTTGGACTTACTGGTGATCCTCAGCATCCGATCACGCAAGGCTTCGCCTGTGTAAAAACTGCTCGCTATCCTGAGCGGCAAGAGCAATCGGATCGGTTGTTAGTGCCGATGCGACGTACCGGTAAAAAGGGTGAAGGGAAATTCGAGCCGATTACTTGGGACATTGCTCTCGATGAAATTGCAGGCAAGCTGCGTACTATTTTGAGCACGTACACAGGGCAAGCGGTCCTTCCTTACAACTACGCAGGGACCATGGGTGTCTTCCAAGGTGACACACCCAAGGCATTCTTTCGCGCGATCGGTGCATTAGAGCTCGACCAAACCATTTGCGCCACCACTGGCGGGGTCGCTTGGGAAGCCAACTACGGTCCGAACAAAATCAGTACGGATCCCGAAGATGTCATTCATGCGAGAACGATTATTCTTTGGGGGATCAATGTGTTGCGGAGCAACTCCCATCTCGCCCCCATTCTCAAAGCAGCGCGTAAACGAGGAGCAAAGATCCTCCATATCGATCCCTATCGAAACGAGACCTCTCGCTTCGCAGACGAACATTGGCAAATCCGAGTTGGAACCGATGCGGCTCTAGCACTCGCCATTGGACGCGAAATTCTTGCCCAAGGGTGGGAAGACAAGAATTACCTCCAAGCCCACGCGATCGGTCTGGAGGATTACCGACAAGCCTGCGAACCCTGGACTCTTGAACGTGCTGCTGAGTACTGCGATCTAGATCTAAATTGTCTGAAGAACTTCGTTCACGATTACGCAAAATCGACTCCTAGCTTCATCAAAGTCGGTTACGGAATGACACGCAACGAAGGAGGTGGAAATGCGTTGCGGGCTATTACCCTCTTGCCGGCATTGACCGGAGCATGGAAACAACTTGGCGGTGGTGCAGCGCTCTCGACCAGTGGTGCCTTTCAACTCAACCGGCATGAAGTCACCGGTGGCCAGCGACTCAGTCCCACAGCTAGGCACGTCAATATGAATTGCTTGGCAAGCGAGTTGCTAGACCCAAATCAGTCCATCCGAAGTTTGATCGTTTACAACAGCAATCCGGCGGCGGTGGCACCGGATTCAGCGCGCGTACGAGCAGGTCTAAGCAGAGACGAACTGTTCACAGTCGTGCTGGAACACTTCCAAACCGATACCGCCGATTACGCCGATTACCTACTTCCAGCAACCACGTTCCTAGAGCATGCGGATATCTACACATCTTACGGTCACTATTATTTGCAATATGCAGACCCCGTGGTTCGAGCACGAGGACAAGCGAAAACCAATCGATGGATCTTCCAGCAACTTGCATTACGTTTGGGACTTGATGTTCCCGAGTTGCATTGGGATGAAAACCAATTGCTCGACCAATTGCTCGCTTCCGATAATCCATGGCTACAAGGGATCACGCGCGAGAATTTGATTCAAGAAAAGTCAATCAAACTGCGACTGCCTGAGCCCTTCCTGCCCTATGCTGATGGCAGTAACTTCGAAGACAAAAAAATACGATTCTCACCCCCACCACATCAACTTCAATTCGAAGAACAGCCTTGCGAGCAATTCCCATTGCGTTTGATTTCTCCGCCGGGCGCAGTCGTTGTCAACACCACCATGGGCAATGTTCCCAGCATCCTCAAAATCGCTGGAGGAGAACCAACCATTCTCATCCATCCACTCGATGCGGAACGCTTTGGTATCACCGACTCGCAACGCATTTGCATTACAAGCCGTTACGGAGAGATTTGTCGCAAAGCCGTTGTGACAGAAGATGCAAAACAAGGAGTGGTCATTTCGGTCGGGCAATGGTGGCCGAAGCTTAGTCCTGACAAAAAGAGCCTCAACGATCTGACGAGCGAACGACTGACCGATCTTGGCGGAGGTAGCACATTCGGCAACCCTGTCGTTCGCATTGCTCCTTTAACGTAATTAGCGTTTCTTCCAACCATATGCCTTGGTAGCATTCCCCGCGCAGAATTTACGCAGAGCTACATCACCCTTTTCGGCGATGTAATCGGTCGAGAGTCGCTGTACCGTTTTGTAGTCTGCCGCGATCTCGCACACGGGCCAGTTGCTTCCGTAAATAACGCGATCCTCTCCGAACGCATTCCAGACCGTATCGAGTGTTGGACGATAGAAGTCCAGATCGCTGGGTGCTTGGCGACCATCGCGTCCGGCACCCTCTGCCAAAGCGGATATCTTGCAGTAGACATTCGGCTTCGCGGCTGCTGCTGCAATCGACTTCGCCCATCGCTCCGGTGGTGGCTCCTGAGTGATCGCAACGTTTCCTATATGGTTCAACACAATGGTGAGCTTGGGCAACCGCTTGGCTAAATCTGCCGCCAAGTCTAGTACTTCAGAACTACCATTGATGTCGGCGGCAATTCCCAAGTCTGCCATAAGGGCGAACGCGCGAATATCATTCTTCTCCAAAAGGGGACGCAAGCGGTCCTCCCATATGCGAATGCCTCGATACAGAGGATTCGCAGCAAACCTCTTTAACTGCTCACCGAACGGCCCTGCCATCGGATCGAGTCGTCCAACGATACCTACAATCCATGGATCGTTTTTTGCCAAGTCCAACAACCACTGATTGTCTTCAATCCACTCGCTGGCTTCGACAATTACCGTACCGGTAACTTGACGATATTGAGGCAACGCGCGCATGTCCTCCGGCATGACCTTACGATAAAGCGATGAGTCTTTAGGCGGCCAAGGGACCCCGTGGGCTCGGGTCGGATCATAGAAGTGGGTATGGCAGTCGATGATCTCCATTTGCTTTTGCTCGTCTTTCATGCACATCCTCGCTCGGTTCGTGTTACGATACCAGTGAATTGTACTAAACGGTGCGAACACCGTTTCACCCCAAGCAGACCGAATTGACGTAGGAACCGTTAGAAAATGCAGAATCCTTTCCTCCCATCGACACAATCCCGATCTTCAAAGACTTCCTCGTTGCGAGCACTGCTGCAACTCTCCTTATGCTTACCCGCAAGCATCGGTTTACTCGCCGACATGACCAAAGCCCAAGAAGCCGGCCCGGTATCGATCGCCCCCAAGCAAGACTACGGACCGGGGAACGGTGACTTCATCGTCGGACCTGATTATCGAATCGACCCAGACTTAAAAGACCAAGGAAATCCGAAAGGGAAACAGTTCGAATTCCGAATGCCCCTTGCACAAAGCAAGATCTTTCCAGGTACCGATAGCACCCTCGATGCGAAAAAGGAAGTTCGCAAAGAAAGGAAGATCTTTGTCTATGTGCCCGCTGCGTACCAAGACGGTGCGGCGGCACCCTTGCTCGTCATGCACGACGGTCCAAGCAACCTCGACCTCGTAAAAAACGCCCTCGACAACTTGACCATCTCTAAAGATACCAAACGCAAACTTCCACCTTTCATCGTTGTTAGTATCGAGAACGGTGGAAACGATGGTAAAGGTAGTCAACGCGGTCTCGAGTACGATACGATGTCCGATCGCCTTGCCCGTTTCGTCCATGACGAGGTTCTACCGGCTGTTATCAATCACCCAGACATCAAAGCTGCTTACCCAAAGTTCGCGATCACCACGGATCCGTGGGGACGCGCCGTCATGGGCTGTAGTTCTGGTGGAGCTGCCGCTCTTTCCATGGGTTGGTTCCGACCAGACTTGTTCCGCCGCCTGATAACGTACTCCGGCACCTTTGTGGATCAACAAGACGACGATGCACCGGAAGAAGCCAAATATCCACTTGGGGCCTGGGAATACCACTCCAGCATGAAACTCTTCGAAACGACCGACAAGAAGCCCTTGAGAATCTTCACCCATGTCGCCGACAAAGACCTTCGCGCCAACGATGCAGAAGAGACCTATCACAACTGGGTCATGGCCAATGAACGAACTGCCAAATCCCTGGCGGCCAAAGGCTACGATTACCGCTATGTCTTCACCAAAGACTCCCGCCACTGCGACCGCCGTGTCTTTGAACACACCCTGGCAGACACCTTGGTTTGGATGTGGGAAGGCTACGGTAAATAACCGTCCAAGATTCCACAGGCCCGAAATCAGTAGCAAAGGAACTCCTAACACGCCCCCCCAAAGGGGAGTTACACACAGTGTGCGAAACCTGAATCCGCACGCTGTGCCAGATTTTGGAAAAATCACATGTTTCTTGAGTTTACTGTGTTGAATCCAGTCTGTTTGCCGGTAATGTTGGTTGATTGAACCGAAATCGTTACAGTCCGTACAATTTCGTAGTCGAATCCCTTGAGGGGCTTTTGCTTCCCAAGCTCGTCCGATCCTTGTCACCCAAAAGTCCTTGTCACCCTGAAACTTCGGACGCTTACTCAAATCGTGGCGACCGATTGACCTCCCTATGGCAAATCAGCTTTCAATCCCCCAGAATCCAAGGAGTTTGCGCGACGCGTCGCCCAAGCCAACCGCATGGGTTTGGATGGTTGCAGTGCTTTTTTCAATGTCATGGGCAAACTTCGGCTATGCAGGTTGCGGTGCTACCTCAGGACGCGTTTTTGATTGGAAGCGGGATTCCCTGACAGCGTATTCAGCGAGTCTTGAAGCCTCCGTTCTTTATGACTCCCGTAACGATGCAGCGTTAAACGCATTGATGTCCTCCGCGATGGACGATCACGGTTACGAGCGTTGCACCCGTTGCCGCCATCGCGATACGGAAAGCGTTCCGCTCAACTCAGAACTCACGATTGCCAAAACACCGACCTACATGCTTCGAGAAGCCAACGAGATCCGTGCTCGGCTTCGGGAACAAGGCGGTTCTGAATTGTTTGGAATTTTAGATGCGTCATTCTTCGGACGCGACTTGGGGGTTTTGGAACGTCCCCCCATTCTTGCCTAACTCTTTAGGCCATTGCATCCCAGAGGAATCCTAGTTCCTGGGGGCGAAATGCATCATGCAAATCGTTGGATAGAGTGGGCAGAAACGACCACTTTATCCAAACAACTGTGGCATGGGCTGCGGACAGTCTGATCGTGAGCGATCAGCGACAGTCGTTCAAGGCGTCTCCGATCCCCATCTGCAATCTCACTGCATCAAATTCCCTACGAAATTCATCTTTAATAGACGTTAGCTTCCAATCATGAAAAATCGTTCCTTCCATAAAAAAGCATTCACACTTGTTGAACTCCTTGTCGTGATCGCCATCATCGGTGTGCTTGTCGGTTTGCTCCTGCCGGCGGTTCAAGCCGCCCGCGAAGCTGCTCGCCGAATGAGCTGCTCGAACAACATGCGACAAATGATGCTCGCAACCTTGAATTACGAATCCACCTACAAACGGCTACCAGCGTCGAGCGTTTCCCGCACTGCAGATCCGTGGGGCCCTGTAAGCTCCATCTCGGTCCACGCCAGACTGTTGCCTCACCTCGAACAAACCCAGATCTACAGCCTGATTAACTTCGGTGCTGACTACCTCGACCCGTCGAATGCAGCCGCTCGGATGACCAACGTGGCGTCGTTCCGATGCCCCTCGGATCCAGCTACCGATATTCCTGCAACTCTCGGTGGACCGAACAACTACTACGTCAACTCCGGAACCATTCCTCTGTGGAGCCGAAGTGCCGCTAGCCCTCTGACGCAAATCCCAGCCAATGACGGCGTCTTCTATCGTGACTCGTTTCTCAAGCTCGCCGCGATTACCGACGGAATGACAAATACCGCTGGCTTCTCCGAGCGATTGACCGGAGATTTTAATCAAGCTCGTGTTTCGCCTAGAACCGATACGTTTCAACCCGGCACGCAGCCAATGACTGCAGACCAAGCCTACACCGATTGCTATGCAACGAATCTGCAAGACGTCAGTCGACAAGGCTTCTCCGATGTCGGTGCTCCTTGGATCCGTAGCTACCACTCGACATCTACCTACTACCACATTGCACCTCCTCAAGGTCGCTCGTGCATGTTCCCTCCAGGACGGATCATGACAACTGCAAACTCCCAACATGGCAACGCGGTGAACATGGTCTTTGTCGACGGTTCAACCCACACCGTTCCCGCTTCCGTGGATTTGGTCGTGTGGCGAGCCATTGGCACACGGAATGGTGGCGAAACCTACGGTGCTTCGAATATCACCGAATAGGTCAGCTCTGTCGTGTTGAAGCGACCGAAAGGCCCAGCATCTCCTGAATTTTGCCGAGCTTGTCCCGACGCATTGGGGCAAGCTTGCGTAGCCTCCGAACCGAAATCTTCTCCTCTCGAGGAACCTAACCGTGACCTACAAATCGATCATTCGCTCACTAATACTCTCCAGTGTTGTCGCCAACCCAACTTGCTTGGATAACGCAGGATTCGCACAAGACTCCCCGTTGACGAACGTTGCCTCGGACACATCGAAACAACTCAAAGCAGTCATACCAAACAAAGCAGACGAACCGAGAGCGACCCCGGTGACCCGGGACGCCATGAAACAGTATCTTGAAGACCTCAAGAATCGAACACCACGGATTCCACTGCCGGAAGCCACCCCGGAAGAACAGAAACTCGCCATGGAAGACCCTCGAACCTACGGGTACGAAGGTCGACTGCGTCGTGTCTACTTCAATGAAACGTCTGTCAGCAACTATCTTCCTTTCGGTGGAGTGTCCAAGACAGCCACACCGCAATCGTTGAGTCGATCTGGACCGGTCGACCCGAAGATGAGTCTGGATTACGCATTTAAAGTCAGATTGTTCTGGATCGCGGCTCGTGGCAACAATTGCCAATATTGCCTGGGACATCAAGAATCCAAGCTTCTTGCTGCCGGGATGACTGAAGATCAAATCGCTGCGCTCGACAGTGAATGGAATGTTTTTCCAGAGAACGAACAAGTCGCTTTTGAACTTGCTCGCAAATTAACCCTCGAACCCCATTTGGTTGCTGCTAGCGACATCGATGCCTGTCGCAAGTTCTATACAGACCTTCAGATCATCGAAATGCTTGGTTCCATCTCGGGCAACAACGCGATCAATCGTTGGAAGGAGGGAGCAGGTATTCCCCAATCCGGAAATGGAGGGAACTTCGGAGGAGCTACAACAGAATCGCATTCTTACTTGACCGACACTTCCGAGAGGTTCGCAAAACGAAGTTCCAAAGTCGTGTCAGTCATAAACAACGCGGCAGACGCTGCAGGCGATGTATCGCTACGCCAAAGTGCTCCCACTCAATTCCAACGCCCCGCATTCGAAAAAGGTGCTGAATTGCAGGCCAAGCTGGCATCGGTCAAGGAACGCACATCACGCCTACCACTTGTCGATGAAGCGACAGCCAAAGAAGTTCTCGGTGAGTTGGTGGCTGGTAAATCCATTGAGCAATGGCACCGACTCTTGGCGAATTTCCCAATCGCCGGCAAACGATTTGCGTCAGGATTTATACTTGCCAAAGAACTGGATGCTATCCCATCTGAGTTGCAGACCAAGATCGACTGGGTGGTAGCTCGTCAGGACCGCGCATGGTATGCGGCTTCTCTGGCATTGCATCAGCTGAAAGCAGCCGGGTTGTCGATCCAAGCCATCGAAAGCTTGGGAGAGAACTTGACGCTTGCGGATTTAGATTTGGAGAATCCAACTGCGGCTACGCGTGAGCAAGCCTTGTTGTTGGTGGCAAAGAACCTTGCGGCATCACCCATTGTTCTGACGGATCGCCAAGTCGAAGTAGCGGTGAAGCTTGCCGGCCCCAGGGCGGTGGCACAGACGATCCACTACACAGCGTTCCGTGCAGCGTTTGATCGGTTCACCGAAGCCGCCGGGCTTGGTTCGCCCTAAACAAGAAGCCCTAAACAGCAGAGAACGTGGAAAGGGACGAATTCGTTTAGCAGTCAGCCGTAGGCGTATCACAATCAAGTCTACGGTGTCACACTAAGGGTCAGAGAAGACGGTCTCACGCCAAGACGCCAAGACGCAAAGAAGACCGCCAAAGAATTGAGTGAGATAGTGCGAGCCTTGGGTTTTTTATCGTTTAGCAGTCAGCCGTAGGCGTACCACCATCGAATCTACGGTGTCACGCCAAGGG
>JBIJCS010000146.1:0-9667 GCA_044344575.1 Pirellula sp.
GATTTGGACGTGAGCACGATCGTCGCCAATTCTTGCGTCGCGTTCGATGCGGTGAACCAAGGCTGGCGTCTCTAGGGAGCGAGTACCGGCGTGGAAGAGAGCCAGAGCGATTGCGTAAGCACTGCCGTCGAGTCCGGGCATTTCGGCGGCATCGCATTCTATGATGCAGTTATCGATTCCCATACCATAGAGAGCCGCGAGAACATGTTCGACCATTTCAACGCTAGCCCCTTGGTGTACGAGTCTCGTTCGTAGCACCGCGTCGCTTCGGTACGAAGCGAGGGCGGGGATCTCTGGTTTTCCGGGTAGGTCAATGCGGCGGAATCGAATACCTTCGCCAGCGTCTGCGGGGAGGAAAGTAAGGGAGATTTTCTGTCCGGACCAATAGCCCCTGCCACTGACATGAGTGACGTGAGCGAGTGTCTGTTGGTTAGGGGCTTGGCTCATTTCGACAGGAAATCCGTTTCCATTTATTGAGAACAAGTAAACCGATGCAAATGGTTCGGGCATTTACTTTCGGATGGTGCCGGAAGCAGCGCCGCCATTGGCAGTCTGAGGAACGCCTGCACCGGCGGTTGGAGCCGCGGCGGGGATATCTCTCTTGAGCATGGCGATTACGGTGTCGGTCAGGTCATGAGAAGGATTGAAATAGATCACTTCGCGATCTGCACCGTAGATAACCGTTTGCGGCTTTTTGGGGCTCATTTGGTTCGCTTGTTTGCGATTGTATCGCACAACGAGGTCGTACTTGTAGTACTGAGCGGCACCGGCTACACCACCGACGATTTGGTTGTAGGTTTCGAGCATCAATTTTGCTTGACGTTCATCGAATTCCTTTTGTTTGTTGACAGCTTCAAGACGCATCTTGCTTTCGCGGCTAACGATTGCTTCTTCCTTTTGCTTGAACTCAGGGGAGTCTGCAGCGAGGGTTGAGTTGAGTTGTTGGAATTCGTTTGCAAGTTCCTTCCGGCGCTTTTCAAAGTCTTCCATCGTCTTTTGAAACTCACCCTTCATCGCTTCCATTTGGGCGGTGAAGGTAGGGTGGTTGTCGAGCACATGTTCCATGTCGACGACCGCAATTGGGGTCATTTGCGGTTGGGGATTTTGGCTTCCGATTTGGGCGAATCCCACGGAGGTTACCGAGCCGGTAGCGAGGGCCAGAGCTGCCACAGACAGGCCAGCGGAACGGAGGTTAGAAAGCAGGTTTCTCTTCAACAGCACGTTTTGCACTCCTTGCGTACGTATTTCCTTGCAGGCCAATCCAGCCCGATTGCCGGGCATTCTGACGAAAGATGCTTGTGGCGTAAATACCGATCTGAGGAAAGTTGTTATTTTGCTGTTTTGCTTGGTGATATCGCTGTGGTTTGCTTGGTTTTGGAGGTGGTCAGTCGGCCCGCAGGAGAGTCTATTTGCTACAATACGGCCCGGGTGGGGAAACACCCAAGCACCCTTATTTAGAATCCGATATGTCCACGAAACCACTACGCGTTGTCTTGATGGGAACCGGTCCGTTTGCGGTTCCTTCGTTTCGACAAATCCACCGAGAAGGTCATGTGATCTTGGCGGTTGTATCCCGTCCTCCGGTTGAGAAGCCGAGTCGGGACAAGTTACCGGCGGAAGGTCCAGTAATGCTTTGGGCCAAGGAATCGGGATTGTCTGTGCATACCCCGGCGTCCATCAATTCGGAAGAGATGCTTGTTTGGCTACGTGGGCTTGAGCCGGATCTCTTGGTCGTTTGCGATTATGGGCAGATCCTTTCGCGGGAGGCTTTGGGAACGGCGCGATTGGGTGGGATCAATTTGCACGGGTCGCTATTGCCTCGGCATCGTGGAGCGGCACCGGTGCAGTGGACGATTTTGGCGGGAGATACTTGTGCTGGAGTGAGTGTTATCCACATGACACCGCGTTTGGATGCCGGGCCGGTGATCGAATCGGTTCGCACCGAGATTTGTCCTGGAGAATCGGCGGAGGAGTTAGAATTGCGGTTGAGTCAGCTCGGAGTAAAGCCAACGCTTCTTTCGATGGAGCGTTTAGCTGACTTGCACGAAGGGCAGTCGTTACCGGGAGTGTTGCAAGACCAAGGTTTGAGCACCAAGGCACCTCGGTTGAGCAAGTCGGATGGGCAATTGGCGTGTGGTTACAGTGTGGCGTTGATCGACCGTCAGATTCGCGGTTTGCAACCTTGGCCTGGTGTTTTTGGCGAATTGCAATTGGCGAATGGCAAGACGGTTCGGATGATTGTGCATCGGGCCACGCCGGTTGAGGACCCTGACCAATCGATTGCTTCTCGGCTGAAGCTTGCGAGGGATGATTTTCCCATAGGTTGCATCATCTTTGGAGCAACGGCCCAAGAGTTAGGAGTAGCTGTTGGGCAGCCCAAGCAGTGGGTCGGGGTTGTTGTGGGTGATGGTATTTTGGCATTGGACGTTGTGCAGATTGCAGGCAAGGGAGCGATGCAGGCCAAGGACTTTGTTCAAGGGTATGGCAAGCAGGTTGGGCTACGATTCCAAGTTTCATCAGATCCACATCCGCTTTTAGAACGGATGGCGGCTTGTGCTACGCAAAGTGGGGGATTGCCAGTAGCTGGGGAGGGCAAGTCAGGATGACTTTTCATCAACGAGGAGCGTTAGGACTGGTAACCTTGGTGTGCCTTGTCATCGGGAACATGATTGGGGCAGGGGTGTACATTTCTACATCGTATGCGTTGGGTGCATTGGGGGATGGGAGGCTTGTGCTCGTCGCTTGGGCCATCGGTGGTGTACACGCGCTATGTGGTTCGATCGCTTATGCGGCACTTGCGCGTCGAGCGAGTTTATCAGGTGGCGAATACACCTTTCTTACCGAATTTGTTCATCCATCGGTTGGTTTCATGGCTGGCTGGATCTCGATCATCGCGGGCTTTACTGCACCGATTGCAGCGGCGGCAATGGTCTTTGGTGAGTATGCGTTGGGCGAGACGACCGCGACGGTTTCGGTGCGTTGTGTTGCGACGGGTTGGGTCGTTTTATGTGCGTATTTTCACTGTGTTGATTTAAGAACCGGAACATTAGTGAACAATTGGGTGGTGGCGAGCAAGTTTTTGGGTTTTGCCTTGTTTATGGTTGCTGCGTTGGTCTTTGTCGTTTGGAAGGATAAAGCACCGGGGTGGGAGAGTGCTTTAGATAAGAGTCTTTTTGCGACGGATTACTTGGGTCGATTAAGCGAACCGGAAGTGTTCAAGACCATGTTGATCCAGTTGTTTTTCATTTCGCTTGCATACACCGGGTTCAATGCAAGCATCTACATTGCGGGTGATTTGCCTTCTGGGCGATGGGTGCCCTTGTCGATGGTTTTGGCTTGTGCAATTGTTACGGTGGTGTATTTGTTGCTCAATGGTATGTTTTTGATGGGTGCCTCTAGGGAGGTGATCCTCGAGGGGGGGGACTATTTTGTTTCGTCGGTCGCAAAAGAGATTGGTGGATTACCGTTGCAGTGGGTCATGCGTGTGACGATTGCATTATCGTCAGCAACGAGTGTACTTGCGATGTTGGCAACGGGGCCACGGGTATTGACGATGATGTCGCGCGACGGATGGTTGCCTCGTAGATTGGATCAGTCGCCCACTCCTAGGATTGCGATTCTCGTGCAGGCCACTGCGAGTTTATTGATCGTTTGGTTTGCAAATTTATTGGATTTGATCAGTTATCTGGGTTTGACACTCACGTTATGCGGGGCGTTAGCAACAGGCACATTGTGGTTTGCTTTTTCCGAGATGAATCGCCGGGAGCGAGTTCGATGGTGGGAGCATTTGGGGTTGGCGATCTATGTTGTTGGAGCGATCGTTTTGATCGCGGTTGCATGGTGGGTAAAGCGAGAGCAATTTTGGTTGACGCTAGGGACATTTGCGAGCGGTATTCTTGTGTACTTGCTCAGTAGCAAATCAAAGAATTCGCGCGGACTGGAGAAGAATTGAGATGCCATCGCAACGAAAGCTTTTTCTTACTTTAGCGAGGAGTGTTTCGTGGTTGTTGGTGGGATTGGTTTTATCGTCTGTTGTTGTGCAAGTTGGTTTGGGACAGCAAGTCGGTACGGAGGAGAATCAGGGAGTCGGCTCTGCATCGGCGCAAATTTCCGGTTTGCTTCGGCAGCTTGAGGCTCCAAGTTTTTCGGAGCGTAAGCAGGCATTTTTGGGATTGGTCAACGCACCGAAGGAATGGGAGTTGGAGCTGCGCAGGCAGTGCGAGTCTTCAGCGGTTATGAGTGGTTCGGTAGGGGAGTGGTTCAATGTTCTACGGTCACTCCCAGCATCGCGTTCGATGCGTGAGCAATTGGCTAAAGATTACGTGGCATTGTCCAAAGGAGACCCCATGTCTTTTTTGAGATATACATCGAAGGTTGATATGTCAACGTTTTTGGTGTTGCTGAAATTATTGCCAGCGGAGCGTCGTGAAACGCTATGGAACACGTTGTTTGTCCAGGGATTTTTGGATCAGATGTTGTACCGGGAATGGGTTGCTGGTGGGAACGAACATTTCCCGCAGATGCTTGAAGTCCTCGTTCCGAAGAGTCCTTTGCGGCTTGGTTTGAACCACTTATGGAAAAGCATCGGGATGCCGGCGAATTGGAAGTTGACGTTGCCGACTGTAGCAGAGCAAACAAGTGACTATCGAATGCTCGAATTGGTGCTTGATGGGAAAGTGAGTGAAGCGATAGCGCTGGCGGATAAAGACTCAGCGTCGCCGCTTTCGGAGTTGTTGCGGATACGATTTGCCAGGTGGGAAGAGTGGATTGGCATGGATCCTGTTTCTTTGCGAAGTATTTCGCCGGTTTGGTCCGATGTACCGAAAGCGATATTGCTCGAATCGCTCGATCGGCATGAGGAGGCAGATGCATATTATGGGGTTCGCAAGTTAAGTGTTGGCAGGTCGTCTGGGGATTCCAAGCAGACACAGCGCATTGCGACTGCGTTGTTGGCTTTAGTTGTTGGTGATCAGGAAGCTTTGGACGACGCGTTGCGGGAGAACGCACCTCGGGCTTGGCGTGACATGTTGTTTTTGCAGAATCGGGTTGATGAGTTATTGGAACTTGAGGGTTTGCAAAAGAGGGATCCGCAGGTAGTTGGAGCTTGGATTTCGAAGAATCTCAGTGAGAGTGTTCGTTCGGAAAAATGTGTGCGTTTCATGGCTTTGTTTCATAGGCTTGGAGACGTGGAGTCTGAGCAGCAGATCCGCGAGGCGGTGATGCAAGACATAGAGAAGTACCGAGCCGAGGATCGGCTGGCACAGTGGCGAGATTACTTGAAGAATTTGCAGCAGTATGGGCTCGACGAGTTGCGTGCGGAGACGATGGTTCGTGCGTTGAAGGATTGGCGTTGGGATATAGACGAGGAGAGGGGGCAGTCGAATTCGGTGCCTGGTTTTCCTCAGGCAATCGCCAGAGCAGAGGTGTCGTTACAGAATGTGTTTGAGAAAGCTTATCCATTTATACCTAATTCAGGTTTGCTTGTTTTTCGGGCGTTGTCTGCGCGCTATCCCGAATTAACGCTTCGGGAAAGGCTGGACTTGATGGAAGGGATACACGCGGGGAGGGATCTGAAGGGAATTTCGGTGGAAGAGTTAGTGGTGTTATTTCGAACGGTCATTGCGGAGTCCAGGTCGGGAGATTTTGGTGCAGCGGTTTCTGAGATGACGCTGGATATGGTTGGCCGAGCTGAAACGACAGCGGCTAAAGTTGCTTGCGAGCTTGCGAGCACCTTCGTCGTGATGGGTCATTTGTCACATGCGGTTGACTTGTTGGAGGCGTTTCCACAATCGATGATTGCCACGTTGGATCGGGCGTTTTTGCTGAAGGATTTGGGCAGGTTTTCCGAAGCGAAAGCGTTAGCGTTGGAGTGTTTGCAGAGGAATCAACAGGGGGATTGGGCAGTGCACATGCGCGTTTCCCGTCTATTTCGGGAATTGCAGGAGCAGCAGTATTCGAGTGTCTTAAAAAAGCTACCGCTATGTCAGCTTGAGGGTTTAGATAAATTTGACAGTTACAGTCGCCGGATGCCTTTGGTTTTGCGAGCGGAGATGGAGCCTGAGGTGGAGTATTTTCTGCAGCACCAATGGGATACATGTTCTTTCTTATGGGTAGAGCGGCTGACGGCAGCAAGCCTGTTCGCTTGGAATACGTTAGTGCTTGCGAATCAGTATCACAAAGTATCTGCGAGGGATTCGCAGAAGGTCCCGTTGGCGGTTGAGTTGCAGCGGGCGAGTTGTTTATTTGAGTTATCGTCTACGCTGGATGGCAATTTTTTTCTTGGGGGTGGAGATTCCAAGACTTTGTCATGGGAGTTGGATTGGAGTCGGTTAAGCGCGATCTTTGAGCGAACGGTTGCTATGGCTTTTTGGCAAGCGATCTTGGATGGAGATCAGGAGCGTGCGGATCGGTTGTTGCGTACGGCTTATAGGTATAATCCTGAGCAGATCAATACGTTGATCGATGCTGTTCCATGGATACGAGAAAGGTTTCCTGAATCGACGTTACGCAAATGGTTCGATGTTTATTATGTTCCGATGATGGAGCATTTAGAGCGGTATCCTGAAGATCTTTTGGTTGGGAACAATGCGGCATGGTTGGCGGCGAAGTGTGGTTTTGAATTCGACGCAGCGCACAGGTTAGCGACGAAGGTTACTCAGCGAGAAGCTTCGGATACGTATCTTGATACGTTGGCTGAAGTTGAGTTTGTGCGTGGGAATCGGGAGCGAGCCATGGAGATTTCTATGGAGTGCAAGAAGCTTAATCCTCGCGATCCTCATCATGGTCGTCAGATCAAGCGCTATTTTGAGTCAGTTCCATTCTCGAAGCCATAGTTCGAGCATGAGAAGATTCCAGAGACGATAGCCTTGATTTGATTTTCCGGACATGTGTTCTTGGACGATCGTCGCGATCGATTCTCGGCGAAAGAACTGAAGGCAACGAGCGTCGTTGTTGAGGAGCATTGCTTGGGTTTTTGATTTGAGGGAGGATCGAAACCATTGGGCGATGGGTATGCCGAAACCCATTTTGGGGCGATGCCAGACCTCGTCGGGGAGTTCTTTCCGAAATGTCTCATAGAGGAGCCATTTGCCACGACCTTTTCGCATCTTCATTGAAACGGGGAGTTGCATGGCCCATTGGACGAGGTTGTAGTCGAGGAAGGGCTGTCGGGCTTCGAGTGAGTGTCGCATGGATGCCATATCGACTTTCGTCATCAAGTCGCATGGAACGTAGGTTTGCAGGTCTGCGGCCATTGCGCAGCTCATGGGGTCACGGCGTTTCGGGTTTGCCTTATCCCATGCTTGTTTGAGGAAATCGAATGGATCGCGGTTCGGGAGTTGTTCTAGAAAGGTTTCGTTGTAGAGTTGAGCGCGAGAGGACTCGCCGAAGATTTGGATCCAGTTCATATAGCGATATGGGGGAGATTGTCCGAGGGCTTCGCAGAATCTGCGGATGCGTCTCCCGAGGGATCTTCTAGCTGATGAATCTGGCAGTTGCTTGATCAGCGGGTTGTTGGCGAGCCATTGGGTCGGGAGCCAATGTTGGAGTTTTTCGCTGAGTTGTAGTGCACGGTAGCGTTCGTAGCCACCGAACAACTCGTCACCACCATCACCGCTCAAGGCGACGGTGACGGCTTGGCGAGTCAGTTCACAGAGGTACCATGTGGGTATAGCACTGGAGTCGCTGAATGGTTCATCGTAATGGCGAACGAGGTCATCGAGGATCGCAACGGAATCAGCTTGGACTTCGAATCGGCGGTGATCTGTTTTGATGGCATCAGCCACTTTTTGGGCGTAGCGGGTTTCGTCAAAGTCGGCTTCGGCAAATCCGATTGAAAATGTCTTTAGGGGTGTTGAGAGTTCTTTTTGTGCGAGAGCGACAACCAGTGAGGAGTCGATACCACCGGAGAGAAATGCACCGAGGGGAACGTCGCTTCGGAGGCGCAAGCGAATTGCTTTGGTCAGTTCGTAGCGCAGTTCTTCTTTTGCTTGTTCGAGGCTGATGTTGTTTTCGAATGCCCAGTCAAATTTCCAGTAGGGTTGGACATCGATGATTCCATCGCGAAAAGTGAGGAAGTGACCTGGTGGGAGTTTACGAACGTGTTGATAAATGGTTTCGGGGTGTGGGACGTAGGAATAGGTGAGGTACGCATCGACGGCGTTTGGGTTGATTTCGGAGGGGAAGTCGGGGAGTTTGCGCAGTGCTTTGAGTTCGCTGGCGAAGAAGAGTCGATCGGAATCGTGCCAGTAAAAGAGGGGTTTTTTCCCTAGCCGATCGCGTGCGAGGACCAGTTGTTGGGCTTTTGCATCCCAGAGGGCGATTGCAAACATCCCGTTGAAATGGTTGAAGCAATCCGAGCCGAGATCTTCGTAGAGATGGACAATTGTTTCGGTATCGCTTTGCGTTGCGAATTGATGCGAGGAGGCTTCGAGTCGATGCCTTAGGTCTTTGTAGTTGTAGATTTCTCCGTTGAAGACAACTCGAACGGAACCATCTTCGTTGGACATGGGTTGGCGACCGGATTCTAGATCGATGATCGAGAGTCGCCGGAATCCTAGCGCGACAGATTGTGACGCGGGTCGATCGACGAAATGATCATTGCGTCGGCTTGGTGAAATCCAGAGTCCTTCGTCATCGGGGCCACGGTGTTGGATGCTGTTGGTCATTGCACGGAGTTGCTCGATGGAGATTCCTTTTGCATCGATTCCCCATATGCCTCCGGCGATACCACACATTCCTAGGTGTCCTCCACAGAAAGAGAGCGAGAGATGAACCAGCGTATTGTAATTCCCGAGCCGTTTATTGGTTAAAACGAACGGAGGGAATGGGAGATTGAGCTTTCCGGTAATTCGATCAGAGCGATGGATTCGACGAGGGTATCAGAGGTGATTTCCGTGGTTGCGAGGATGGGGAGGCGGGGAAAGGATTCTCGCAGGGTGCGTCGCATCAAGGCGCGGATTTCCGGGTTGACAAGGAGGACAATTGGTTTCGAGTGGCTGGTGATTGGTTTTGCGTCGGTACTGGATTCGATGGGAAATTCGCGCAACTGCTCGATCAGAGCACGTTTTAGGCTTGGGGGGACCAATGGTCCACCTTGGCGGCTTGGTGTATCGAGGATGGATGCGAAGCCATCTTCGATGGAGGGGTCGAGGGTGATCGCTGAGATTCTGTTGCGAGAATCGCGAAGACGATGGCAGAGTGTTCGTCCGAGTCTTTCCCGGACTCGTTCCGTGAGCCATTGGGTGTCCTTGCGATCAAGGGCAAGGTCGCCGATGGTTTCCAGGATGAGGCTTAATGGTCGGATGGGAACCTGTTCGTCGAGGAGGTTGCGCAAGATTTGTTGGACTTCGGAAAGTTTTAACTGATTGGGTATCAGTTCTTCTACGATCGTCGCGTGAGTCTTGTGCACTTGGTCGATGAGTTGTTTGGTCACTTCGCGTGTCAGTAGTTCGGCTGCATGGTCTTCTGCAATTCGATGAAGGTGGGCAGCGATGACTTGTGCGCAATCCAGAACGCGGAAACCGGAGCGTTCGGCGACGGAACGGTCTTCAGGGTCGATCCAATACGCGGGGCGTCCCGTTGCTGGATCGCGCGTGGGATCTCCATCGAAGTCGGGAGATTTATTTCGCATGGAAATGGCAAGGAGTCGTTCGGGGACGAGCGAAGC
>JBIJCS010000147.1:0-9662 GCA_044344575.1 Pirellula sp.
ATCATGCGGCTCCGATCCCTACTCCCCTATTTCACCTACCTTCTACTTCCCCTCCTGGCCATGCAAGCTATTCCCAACCAATCGCTCCACGCACAATCTCCTGCAACCCAAACTCCACTGCGAACACTTGGAAAAATCGAACGCCTAAAACCTGAATTCGATGCGCTCATTCCAGCAGACGCGAAACTTGAAGTCCTCGCAGACGGATTCACTTGGACAGAAGGCCCACTGTGGATGGGTGACAAAGACTCCGGATACCTACTCTTTACCGATATTCCACGCAACTCCATTTTCAGCTGGTCCAAATTTCACGGAATCAGCTTGTTCATGAATCCCTCCGGATACACCGGAGTGACGTACTACGGTCTCGAACCAGGCGCAAACGGACTACTTAAAGATGCTGACGGCAACTTGGTTATGTGCGAACACGGAGATCGACGAGTCAGTGTCCTGACTCCCAACGGAGGAAAACGAACTCTTGCAGATAATTATCAAGGCAAGCGACTCAACAGCCCCAATGACGGCACGCTCAAGTCCAACGGCGACATCTACTTCACCGATCCTCCCTACGGACTGCCCCAACGAGAAAACGATCCACGCCGCGAACTCGATCACTTTGGCGTCTACCGCATTTCGAAAAAATCCGGTGAACTAACCCTAATGACCACTGAACTCGCTCGTCCCAATGGTATCGGTTTCTCTCCCGACGAAAAAACCCTTTACGTCGCCCAGAGCGATCCGAAGAAAGCTATCTGGATGAGCTTCCCAGTCAAAGAAGACGGAACCCTGGGCGCAGGGAAACTCTTCTATGATGCGACCGACCAAGTCGGAGTGCACCCAGGACTACCCGACGGATTGTCGGTCGACAAAAAAGGTAATGTTTGGGCTAGCGGTCCCGGCGGCATCTACGTCTTCAACAGTAGCGGCGTACTGCTCGGTCGCCTCTACACAGGCGAACGAACAAGCAACTGCTGCTTTGGCGAAGACGGTTCAACCCTATTTATTACAGCCGATAGCAACTTGGTCCGTATCCGAACTAGCACCATCGGTCTGCCCTAAGGACACTCCATGCTTCGGATACTTCGAATCCGTTTCCGGAATCGTAGGATCCCAACCGTAAGCTACCGCTGCTACCATATCATCGACCTCGGCGATCGCACCGTCGAGGTCGTCTGCATACATCAGCAAATGGGTCTGCAAAGCAGACATCGTTACCTTCCCCAAAGGAAGCTTTTCCGCAAAACGATTAGCAACTTCCATCGATACGTCCGGAAAGAACCGTCGGAACAACTGGGATGCTTGCTCGCGTGTGGCATGCCCAACGTAAACCTTTCGGTCGACACGCCCGGGACGAATCAATGCTGGATCTAAACGCTCGATGTGGTTCGTCGTTGCAAACAACAACCGGCCCTCTCCCGCAGCCACCCCATCAATCGCGTTAAGCAACCCGCTAAAGGTTATCTTGCTACGCTTATCGTCGTTCTCTTTGCGTTCCAAGAAAGCGCAGTCGATGTCCTCCATCAATACAATGCTGTTGACCGGAATAGAACTGAACAACTCGGAAATACTGTTGTCATCCAAATTCGAATCACCCAAACTCAATACCGCAATGTCCATCTGTAACGCGGACGCTAAAGCCACCACGGCAGAACTCTTTCCCGTGCCCGGAGGTCCGTGTAGCAAATATCCCCGTCGATAAGGGATCCCACGCTGCAAGTACCAATCGCGTCGCGCCAAAAACGTCTTCGCATCCTCGAGCAAATCCTCCATCAACCCATTCGCCAAAATCACCGATTCCATCGGACGCGGTAACCGCTTCATCTGCTCCATCCAATACCCTTGCCCCGCACGATGTACCGTCAAACGCAACTCAGACTTCGGCAAAGCCACATCGCGTGCTTCCTCCAATAACAGATGCGCCAAACGACGATCGCGTGAAAAGATCGTGATGTTGAAACACTCACGCACGTTTACCGGCTGCCCTGTTCCCTCATTCGGCTTGGGTCGCTCACGATGCAAACAAATCAATCGGTTACGAAAAAATAACCAGTGAACACCCGGCGCAGGTGTAAATAAAATGCGAGGCCGAGAATCCATCGTCGGATTGCTGCTCCGCTCGTCGTAGTCAATCGACTCCGTTTTGACCGTCAACGAACGCGCCCGATTCCTCGCATACGCATGCTGCGACAACCACTTCTCAACCCACTGAAAAGCCGGGTCACGATCCAATATGTCAATCTCCGTGATCACCCGACGACGAACAAACTGGTAAATGTGACCGGGCACCTGACGAAAATAAGCAAGCAACGCCCCACCAACCATCAGCACCAATCCACCACTGAAGATCTGATTGTTCTGCAATAAGCTGCTGAAGTACTGCCATAGATTTTCAAGCATCGCGATCGAAACCTTCCCTTGTTGCCAGCCTTTAAAAACCAAGCCGCTGCACCTCGCCCGGGACCTCCTACCGCCCCTCGAAACACAGCCCTTGATTAGACGCCCCTCCCCCCAAAAAGTTCGGGTATTCCCCCCTCTGAACCCAGGAATTCAAGTAGTTTTCCCCACCCCTCTCCAATCATAGATTCCAAGCACTTTTCATTGGCTTTCTCCAGCCAGACCCCAGGAGTGCCGTATGGATTTCCCACAAAAACGTGTACCATCTACCCTGCGTCCAAATAATGCCCCGGCATCCAATGCCATCCATGTATTCTCCTTAGGAAAAGGATTGACAGATGAATCTAGGTAAACGTTGCGCTGCCGAAGCACTCGGCACATTTTGGCTCGTCTTCGGCGGTTGCGGTAGCGCTGTGCTCGCTGCAAAGTTCTTCGCAGAAGCCAACAACATTCCAATCAACCTCGGAATCGGTCTCGTCGGCGTGTCACTCGCCTTCGGCCTGACCGTTCTGACCATGGCCTATGCCATCGGCCATATCTCCGGCTGCCACCTCAATCCAGCCGTATCCGTCGGCTTGATGATTGCAAAAAGGTTCCCCTCAAAAGACCTTATCCCCTACATCATCGCCCAAGTCATCGGTGGTGCCATAGGTGCTTACACCCTGTATTACATCGCACAAGGCAACGCAAGCTTCGACCTCGTCGAAAGCGGATTCGCTTGCAACGGCTTCGATGAGCATTCACCAGCCAAATACAGCATGGCCTCCGCGTTCGTCGCAGAAGTCGTCCTGACCTTCTTCTTCTTGTTCATCATCCTCGGTGCGACCGATAAACGAGCCCCCGCCGGCTTCGCCCCTATCGCTATCGGCCTCGGTCTGACTCTTATCCACTTGATCGGGATCCCTGTGACGAACCTCTCCGTCAACCCCGCTCGTAGCACCGGTCCAGCCCTGGTACTCGGTCTAACCGGTGGCGACTCCTGGGCGATCCAACAAGTTTGGCTCTTCTGGGTTGCACCTATCCTAGGCGCATTCCTCGCCGGTATCGCTTACCCAATCGTTGCAGAAGACGATCGCTAAGCCAACCAGCCCGGTTGTTCCGCCAACCAAACGTGTCCCAAGTGGACA
The DNA here is from genome assembly GCA_044344575.1 of Pirellula sp. GTDB lineage: Bacteria > Planctomycetota > Planctomycetia > Pirellulales > Pirellulaceae > JBKCUI01. The sequence goes on from JBIJCS010000147.1 coordinate 3,522, forward strand.
TCCCAAAAATCCAAAACCCCTGCCGGCAAACGCCCGCAGGGGTTTTTTCATCGATACCCATCGAACCAACAAACTCCTCCCAGCCCACCATTTCCTTCATGTTGGTAATTTGGAGAAACTCTGCGCATTAATCCCATAGCAACACCCACCAACCCTCCCTTCACCTCACCGATGCCATCCGCACTCATCCCCCCATCGACTCCCCTCCGATGCTACCTTCATGCGGACCCATCACCCTACCATCCAACCAGACCCAATCGCAAATCTTGCCCCGTGTTCCCTACGAGCGAACTCCACGGACAAAGCCACCTTGGGCCCGCAGGCCACTTTCCTATTTCTGCTCTTCGCCCTGACCTCCGTCTCCTACGGGCAAACCACCCCAACTGCGATTCCAAACGCACAAAAGTGGCAACGCTTACCTTCCACAGGACTAGTCCTTGAACCCGGTGCAACCGACCTGCTCGACGCCTCCGGCCCAGCGTCCCCCTTCCAGCCCAATCCAACCACAAGTTTCCCAAGACACATTCAACAAGGTCTCCCCGACGTCACTCTCCCCTCACAAAGTGACTCCACCCTTGTCTCTACCGACAACGATGCTGACGGATCCTCGAAGAACAAACGCCGTGAGGCCAAGCTGCAACGCGAAATACAACAACGCATCTCCGAGTCCTTCCCCAAGTCGTTTCTTCTCGATGCTACAGACCCTAGCCATTTCGGAAACCCCACCACTCTACACTCCGACGGCTTCCAACCAACACGTTCCACCCCAACCTTGCGTCTTCACCCCTCCGACTCCGAAGCTTCATCCACGCTCTCACCGGAATGGGAGGATCTGCAAGACGAACTGCTTAAAAGACTTGCTACCTGCGATCGCTACTTGCGAACACAAAGCACCTATAGTGCCCGGGAAGAAATTCGAGAAGCTCTCCTCTTGCTCACTCGTCGTCTCGATCAATTAATGAAACCTACCAACACCTCTGACAGTTCCCGCAAGCCCGCGATCCGTAAGTCCACACCACACGCTTCCGCCTTGCAACACGCTCTGCGGGCATTGGACGAAGCCCCCTTCGAGTCCGATGATGACTTGGCAGAAACCCTGCAAACTTTCTCAGACCTGATACCACAAGCAATTCTGCAACATCCTTGGGCCGCCGACCTGCTTTACGCACTCGGGAAATCCTACGAACGCGAAACCGAAATCGATGTCGCGAAATCCGATACCCTCAGACTTCAAGCCATCGCCTGCTACCAAGCCGCCCTTCGCGTCGCACCCAGCAGACCTTACATCAGCAACCAATTGGGCTTTAACCACCTTTTTAATAACTCCCTCGATCAAGCCTTCAACGCCCTGCAACGCTCCCTCGATGCAGGGCCCTCTATCCACGCATGGAGAAATCTAGCAGAACTCTATCGTCGACGCGGTGATCACCGAGAAGCCCTCTTGGCCGACAAACAAGCTCAGTATTTACTCGATCAATCGGTACAAGCCATCGAGCCCTAGCACGCAGTCACCACACCCACTCAAACGCGTCTCGCACTGACCAATACCCGTGCATCCAACACAACCGCTTCGTCAGGCGTTACCAATAGAGGATTGATATCGATCTCCTCAATCCACTCGCACTGCGAACACATCTGAGCGAATTGCACAATCACTCGAACCACACTCTCGATCTGAAGCGATGGTCTACCGCGATAACCATTCAGTAAAGGCCAACATTGAAGCCTCTTGAGCATCCCCTCAGCTCGCTTGCGCCCTATGGGCAACAATTCCAATACTCGATCTGCGAATAACTCTGCCGTTACTCCACCATATCCAACAAGAATCACAGGGCCAAACAATGGATCCCGCTTGCACCCTAAGATCAACTCGACCCCATCTCGGTATTCCATCATCGGCTGTACACTCACCCCGTCGATCGGAGCGTCTGAACAAGCTTCCTTTACTCGCTGCATCATCGTTTCGTACGCCGATCTTAAGGCATCGGGCGTCTTCAAATCCAATACAACACCCCCTACATCCGTCTTGTGGGTTATCTTCGAAGAAAGCACCTTCAACACGATCGGATAACCCATTCGATTCGCATGCATTATCGCTTCTTCACAATCCTTTGCGATCTCCACTACCGGAGTATGAATTCCACAAGCTCGCAGCATCCGTTTCGACGCAACTTCGTTCAACATTACGCTCCGATCCATCGGAACCTCTCCAACACCGCTATCGATCTTCACCAATTCAAAGATACGCTTTGAAAAACTCGAAGATTCGCTAACACCCTCCACGGTTTCCAAATCGTCCCATGATTCCTCATCCTGAAGTCGCCGTCGTCGCTGCGTATCCTTCCATAAATCCATCACTCCACGAATCGCTTGCTCAGGAAACTCAAAGTTTCTAATTCCCGCGCTCTGCAAAACTTCAATTCCGGGTTGCATCGAATCGCCACCAAGCCACGATGTCAACAAACACTTTCCCTTCGGATACGATCCTTGTGCAACCAGTCTTGCCGTTTCCGTTGGATCCGTCATGGATTGTGGGCTCAACATCGCTAAGACAAGGTCGACTTGCGCGTCATTCATCACAACCTCCACCGCGCGCGCAAAACGCTCCGGTGTCGCGTCACCAATCACGTCAATCGGATTGCCACGCGACCAATTCATTGGCAAAAAGGAATCGAGCACAGCAAGCGTCTGCGGGGATACTTCTGCTAACTGCCCACCCAACCCTAACAAACAATCCGATGCCATCACCCCTGGACCACCAGCGTTAGTCACAATCGCCACCCGAAGCGGTCCTTGAACCCCATCAATCACCCCGACATGCTCTCCGAGCAACTCGGCACATTCGATCATCGAAGCCATATCCATAACGCGATGAACGCCACAGCGATCTAACGCCGCTTGATAGACCGCATCCTCTCCCGCCATCGCACCAGTATGTGAACACGCGGCATGAGCCGACTGCGCAAATCGACCTGCCTTGTAGGCAATCAAAGGCTTACGCTTCGCAAACCGACTCGCGGCGGCCATAAATGCCTTCGGTTCCGGTATAGACTCGATGTACAACATCGCAGCCCGCGTGTTCGTATCCTCCACTAAATAATCCAGCAGATCCGCAAATCCTACATCCACCTGATTCCCCACCGACACGAAATGCGAAAATCCAACCCCCTCCCGAAGTGACCAATCCAACAACGCCGTACACAACGCGCCTGACTGAGACAGGAACGCTAAACTCCCAGCCTTCGGCATCCCATTCGCAAAACTAGCACTCAAACCAGAGGCAGGATGAATCAGCCCAAGACAGTTAGGCCCAAGAACCCTCATCCCCGGATACGCTCGGTATGCTTCGACGAATTCACCTTCTAACTTTTCTCCCTCAGCACCCAATTCTCGAAACCCTGCGGTGATCACCAACACCGCTCGAATTCCTAACTCACCACATTCGCGTACAAGCCCCGGAATGCTCGCTGAAGGGGTACATAAGATCGCTAACTCCACTCCCACAGGACATTCACCCAAACTGCGATAAACCCTATGCCCCGCGATCTGCCCCCCCTTGGCATTCACCGGATACACCGCTCCGGAGTACCCATACGCCATCAGGTTGCGAAAGACGCCAGTGCCGACCTTTCCCGCGACCTCGCTCGCGCCGACAACTGCTACCGATCGCGGAGCCAACAACTCACGCAGCACCAAAGTTCCCTCGCCACCCAATTCACACCCCACAACCTTTACAAAATCCGTGTTGCGACTTGAACCCAAGCAGGTTCGCCAAGCAATTCCGGAAAGTGCTTGCGCCCCTCCTGAATGTGTGCGGACTGACCATGCTTCTCCAATGCCCCTCGACTCGCCCACTCTTCGATAAATGTAAACTTGTGCGGATGATCCAAATCCACAAACAAATCATAGCGCAAACACCCTTCCTCCTGACGCGTCGGCCCTACAAACGACTCTAATACCTCCCGTAATCGCCCCTCACATCCCGGCTTCGCATGCAAGTGCGCTACAACATCCACCTTGATTCCTGTCATTCTCGATTCTCCTGATTCACAGATTTCGCTCAATCAAACCATTGCGGTTAAACTCCCTGCTAAACTCCCTGCCGAATCATAGAATCTCTTGCACAGTTTCAGTTCAAATCAACCGTACTCGAAATCCCGCCGGCAGAGAAGTTGGTATCATACTCATCGGGCCATATTGCCACCACCGCTAGATTTGCCTTCACACCCCAATCGTATTAGACGGAAACGACGACTGTGAGCAACGCAACCAACCCCAGTGGAAAACCCGCCAAAAGCATCGGTGACCTTCTCCGTGAATTTCGTGAACACCACGAACAAATGAAATTCGAACTAGGGAAAGCAATCGTAGGCCAAGAGGAAGTTATCGAACAACTCTTCGCCGCAATCTTCACCCGTGGCCACTGCTTGCTCGAAGGCGTACCCGGATTGGCCAAAACCCTCATGGTCTCCTCCCTCGCTAAAATCCTCGATGTGAACTTCAAACGCATCCAGTTCACCCCCGACTTGATGCCCTCCGACATCACCGGAACCAATGTCCTCGAAGAAGATGCACAAGGCAGACGCGAATTTCGATTCGTCGAAGGACCAATCTTCACCAACATCCTCCTCGCAGACGAAATCAACCGAACACCCCCAAAAACACAAGCTGCCTTGCTACAGGCGATGCAAGAAAGGGAAGTGAGCGTCGGCCGACAAACCCTAACACTACCCGACCCATTCTTCACCATCGCAACCCAAAACCCCATCGAACAAGAAGGGACTTACCCGCTCCCCGAAGCGCAACTCGACCGATTCATGTTTAACATCAAAGTCGGATACCCCAATGCCGAAGAAGAAGAACGAATCCTCACCGCCACCACCCGTGGAGAACGACCAGAGATCGCCAAAGTCCTCTCCGCGCGCGCAATTCTCAACATCCAAAAACTCATTAACTCGGTTGCCGTCAGCCCCTTCTGCATCAAATACGTCGTCTCCCTCGTTCGCGCCACACGCCCCGGCGAATCCGACTCCCCCGAAGTCGTCAAGGAACTCCTCGACTTCGGAGCCGGTCCACGCGCCGGACAATTCCTCATCCAAGCCGGCAAAGCCATGGCAGCAATGGATGGTCGTTTCAGTGTTGCCGTCGAAGACGTTCGACGCATCGCTGTCCCTGTCCTTCGACATCGACTCAGCACCAACTTTCAAGCTCAAGCCGAAGGCATGACTACCGATAAAATCATTCAACGCATTCTCAAAGAAATCAAAGAACCCGCGATTCCCAAATACGCAGGTATCGATCCAAACGCCCTCCAACAAGCCCCCCCGCCTGTCCAATAACCTCATAGCACGAACCCCTAACTCATGCAGTGGGACACTCCGCTCCTCCAAGCCCTTCTGCACACCCTCGGTATCGGTGGCGGTGTCGCTCTGCTCGCCTCCTGCCTAGCTCTCCTATTCGTCCTCGCGTTCTTCTGGTGCCGCATCCCCGCTTGGCCGATCGCACTACTGGCTCTCTCCACCCTCCTCATGGTGCCTGTTTACGTCCAAGCTACCGCATGGAGCGCTGGCTTTGGGGACTTCGGCTGGTTGAGACTCAGCCAAGTTTCCGCTGCGAAAAACCCATGGTTCGCTGTAGCTAGTGTCATTTGGATCCACACCTGTAGCATCCTCCCCTCGTGCCTATGGATTCTTGCGATCGGATCCCTGCGCGCCTCATCTCCCGCATTAGAACTAGCACTCCTCGAACATGGCCCCTACACCGCCATCCGCACACACTGGCTCCCGAAAATGCGATCTTGGATTCTACTCTCCCTCCTTTGGGCTTTCTGTTCCGTTCAAGCCGACATGGTGGTGACAAACCTATTTCAAGTCCCCACGTTATGCGAAAGCATCTATCAACAAGTTCAATTCGGACGTCTTCGCTCTCCTCCAATCGCCACCGCTTGGATCATCTCCATCGCCTGCGGTCTATCCATCGCTTTGCTCGTCAAACTCCATTCGCAAACACAACGCTCGGACAAACGCACTGACGCATACTTATCAGAACGTGGGGCAGGGCAGGGGGCCTCATTTTCACTCACCAACCACCCCACACTGAGCTTACCTCCTCCTGCATTTCTTGTTGCCACTATTGCAACTT
>JBIJCS010000148.1:0-9661 GCA_044344575.1 Pirellula sp.
ATTCCACTGCAAGACGTCTTCAATACCTTACAAGTCCAGCTTGGGGGTGCTTATGCGAACGACTTCAATCAATTCGGTAGGACATGGCAGGTCAATGTACAAGCGGATCCGCAGTATCGTCGCACTCCGGAACAGGTTGGTCAGTTTCGCGTGCGAACGTTGCTTCGGCAGATGGTACCGTTGGCTACGTTTTCGACGATACGAGAAACGCTAGGGCCTGCGATGATCACGCGATACAACGGGGACGTCGCGGCATCGATCAATGGAGCAACCGTTCCGGGTTTGAGCTCCGGGGAGATGGTGCAGCGGGTTCAAGGAATACTCGATCAGAAGCTACCCGATGGGATCAAGTCGGAGTGGACGGAGTTGACGTATTTGCAGTTGCAAGCTGGGAATACAGCGTTGCTTGTTTTTGGTATGGCGGTGGTCTTGGTGTTTCTCGTGTTGGCAGCGCAGTATGAAAGTACCATTTTGCCACTCTCGGTGATTTTGGTTGTGCCGATGTGTTTGTTGTGTTCGGTTGCTGGTGTTGCGATGGTGGGTTTAGACATCAACATCTTCGTTCAAATTGGTTTTGTGGTGCTGGTGGGGCTTGCGAGCAAGAATGCGATTTTGATTGTCGAGTTTGCCAAGCAGTTGCAAGAGAATGGAAAGTCCGGTCGAGAGGCGGTGGTGGAGGCTTGTCGGATGCGCTTGCGGCCGATCATGATGACCTCGTTTGCGTTTATTTTGGGTGTGATTCCTTTGGTGTTGGCGAGTGGTGCGGGTTCCGAGATGCGCAAGACGCTTGGGATTGCCGTGTTTTCCGGTATGTTAGGGGTCACGTTTTTTGGCATTTTCTTGACCCCCGTTTTCTATTTCCTGATTGCAGGGTCTCGCAAGCCGAAGGCATCGACTGCGGCCAGTGAATCGACCCAGTGATTTGATCCTGTGATTTGATCCTGTGATTTGGCTCCTGTTCCTCTCCTTTCTTGTGATTCGAGTCATGCAACATCAACAACGTCCGACCATTTGTTCGTCGCTGGTACAAAGAGTTTGTTTCTCGTTTCGGTTTTCCTGTTTTCTTTTGTCTGTGGTCGTAGCAGGTGGGAGTACCCGGCCTGTGAGTGGGCAGATACTTGATCGGGATCGATTGATTCGTGAGCAGACTTATTTTGACAATCAGGATTGGGATTGGTTCGTAGCGAACATTCCATTCTTTGATTGTCCGGATCAAGAGATTGTCACGACGTATTACTATCGATGGGAGTTGATTACCAAGCATCTTACGTATGGGAATCCGGACACTGGGTATTTGTTTACGGAATTCATCGACCGACCGTTTTGGTCGGGGGCTTATGGGGCGATTAGTTGTCCTGCTGGCCATCAGCTTTACGAAGCGCGTTGGTTGAGGGATCCACGTATTGCGCGCGACTACGCTCGATACTGGCTTGAAACGCCGGGTGCTCAACCTAGGAATTATTCGACTTGGTTAGCTGATTCGTTGCTGGCTGTTGACGCAGTGCATCCAGATCCGGAGCTTGTAGAGCGATTGTTACCGAATTTGGTAAGGAACTACGAGGGATGGAAGAAGCGACATTACGATGAAGCGGTGGGACTTTTTTGGCAGACCGGGCATGATGACGGGATGGAGTTCAACATTGCCAGTCGGCAGACGCAAGATATCTTGCGAGGGGCACCGAGTTATCGTCCGAGTTTCAATGCTTACATGTGGGCGGATGCTAAGGCGATTGCAGAGATGGCGCGGCGTGTTGGCAAGTTGGAGATCGCGAAGGAATATGATTCGTTTGCAGATGGCTTGAGAGAGACGATGCTGAAAAAGCTTTGGGATCCCAAGCGTAAGTTTTTCTTTCCGATGTTCAAGAACAACGAGGAGAGGGATGGTTACACGATTGCTGCAGGGACACTTGTGTATCAAGAAGGGCGGTTTGCTGGTGATAGTCACGGTAGGGAATTGATCGGATATGTACCTTGGCAATTTGGAATGTTGGAGCCGAGTGCTGATTACGATGAAGCTTGGGCGAAGCTCATGGATCGCGATGGATTTTATGCGGATTATGGTCCGAGTACTGTTGAGAGGAACGACCCGATGTTCCTTCTCCAGAAAAGCTGTTGTTGGTGGAGTGGTCAGTCTTGGCCTTACGCAACAACACAGACGCTCAAAGCGTTAGCGAACTTGTTGCAAGCTCGCAAAACGGATTGGGTTTCTGCGGAAGATTATGCAGAGCTGTTGCATATTTATGCAAAGTCGCATCGCAAGGAGGGCAAGCCGTATTTGGCAGAAGCGTTGCATCCGGATACCGGTTCGTTTGAAGGTCATGATGGATACAACCATAGCGAACATTATTTCCATTCCGGGTTTTGCGATTTGGTGATTACCGGGTTGGTGGGAGTTGAAGATGGGCACAAGGATCCATTGTCTCAGTTGTTATCGATACGGCCGCTTGTACCGAGTGGTTGGGAATATTTTGCGCTGGATGGTTTGAAGGTACGAGGTCATGAAGTCAGTGTAGTATGGGACAGAGCGGGGACACGGTATGGTAAAGGGGAGGGTTTGCTGGTCTTTGTCGATGGGAAATTAGCTAAGCAGTCCAAGGAAATCGGGCCGTTGGAGATTGAGTTATCGAAGTCAAACGCAACGGAGGTGGGCAACGATCAGGAGAAGCAGCCCTGGGTAAACCATTTGGTCGGTAACGATGGTTTGTATTTCCCAAAGTTTGCTGCCAGCAGCACGCAGAATGGCACATCGATTGCGAAATTGTGCGATGGGAATTTTTGGTACATGCAACATCCGCCGAATCGCTGGGAGAGCGAAGTGGTAGAGCGTGTGCAGATCGATATCGACTTGGGCATGCCACGAGCGATCGCCACGTTGGATCTAAAGTTCCTTGATGATTCGTCGAATGGGGTGAAGCCAGGTACGGTCGCGTTACCGCAATCGTTCGAGGTTACGTGGATGGTCGATGGTGTTTGGCAGGAACCGGTGGAGATACAGCGTGCTGAGTTGAGGGGTCATTGTCCGACGAGAATCAAGTTAGGGGCGCGGGTGCAGCAGATACGCATCGCGATGGTACCTCAGCAGGGGATGCGTGTAGGATTGACGGAGATTGAAGGGTGGGGGACATCATCGCATCCTTATGAGATTGCGCCACCTCCGGCAGGGAATCTAGCTTATCGAGCGGTAGGTAAGGAGTTTCCCAAGGCGAGTGCATCGCACAGCGATCGATTTGGTGGTACGGCGGAGAAGGCGAATGACGGCAAGACGGTGTTCAATCCGAACCCTGTGAATCGTTGGACGAGTTATGAGTCACAACAGGACGAGGACTGGTTGGAAATCGACTTGGGCGCAGTGCAGCAGTTCAATCGGTTGGAGCTCGCTATTTATGACGATCGAGGAGGGGTTCAAGCGCCGGAGTCGTATCGAGTTGAGGTATGGAAGGATGAAAAATGGGAAGGGGTCGATAAGCCCGTATTCCGACCGGAGAAGCCGGCTGGCAGTCAATGGAATGAGGTCGTATTTCAGTCAGTTCAAAGCAGCAAGGTTCGCTTGGTGTTCCGACACAAGTTACCGGCGAAGAGTGGGGTAAGTGAAGTGATGCTTTGGAATGATCACTTGTCAGCATCGAGTCGATAGCGACGCATTTTTTGCCTCAAGGTAGAACGGTGCAAACCGAGCATGTTGGCAGCGGCTGCTCGGTTTCCTTGGAAGTGCTCAAGTACGGTGCGTAGGAGAGCTGGCTCGACGACGGCGAGGAATTCATCGTAGAGCATTCCTGGTAGATCATCTTGCGTCTGCCCGGAGGCTTGGTTGTCATCGGAAGACTTGGAATGCAGTTGATCTTTAGTCCAAGTGCAGGTTGCGTAATCGAGTTGGATTTGGGATTCAGGTTGGTGAGAAACGGAGGCAGTGCTTGGGTTTTCGGTGGGTAGGTCTTCGAGATGAATGATTCCTCCGGTTGCTTTTAATGCGGTTTTTTCAATGGCATGTCTAAGTTCCCGAATATTGCCAGGCCAATTTCTGCGCTGCAACTCTTCGAGGGCTTGTTCTGTGATTCTGCTACCGGCGGGTAAGGACTTGGAGTTGAGGAAGGTTTGGACCATTGTGGGGATATCTTCGCGACGTTCGCGGAGAGGGGGCAGTTCGATGCGGAAGACTTCGAGTTGAGAGGCTAGGCGTCGATCGAGTTCACCTTCGGCGAGTAGTTTTTCGATGCTATGGCTAGACGTGAACAACAGTCTGCACCGAAGTGTCTTGGGTTCGGAGTCGCCGATTCTGCAGAAGGACTGGCTTTCGATGGCTCGGATGAGACGAAGTTGATTTGTCAGAGAGACAGCTCCGACTTCGTCGATCAAGACGGTACCTTCATTTGCGAGTTCGAGCAGTCCGGTACGGAGTGGTTGGAGTTGATCGGTATCACTACGGCCGGAGCCGAACAATTCGGTTTCGAATTCCAAGTCCTTACCGGGGATAGCGCTGATCATGAGGAACGGTTGATCTTTGCGTTGGCTGAAGCGGTGGATACGATCGGCGACGAGGTTCTTTCCGGTACCTTCTTCCCCTTCGATTAAAACGATCGAGTCGATGGACGAGGCCATAGCGATTTGTTTGTAGACCGCTTGAATGGCTGGGGATTTTCCGAGGATCATTTCCGCTTCGGGAGATTGCGAGAGTTGGGTTGGGAAGTCGGATTGGTTCTTAGGGGTGGGGGATAGGTTTGCGGGTCGCAAGTGGCGTTGAGCCAATGCTCGGCGGATAGCCTGCAAAGCAACTTCGAGATCAAAGGGTTTGGTCAGATATTCGAAAGCGGCTCCATGAACGGCTTGAACGGCTGTTTTCAGATCTCCGAAAGCAGTCATCAGGATCACGGGGAGGTTTGGGTGATCTTTTTTGATTGCATCCAAGAGTTCAAGTCCGCTGATTCCTGGTAGTCGGACGTCGAGGAGGATTAGATCGGGGAGTTGGTCTCTCAGGGCACGGATCACGGGTTCCGAAGCGGAGAAGATTTCGACGACGTGGCGATCTGCTTCGAGATTTGTCCGCAGTGCCCAGCAAATGGCGGGTTCGTCGTCGACAATCCAGATGGTGCTCATGAGTTTAGGTGCCTTCGTCCGCGCTTGGGGCGTTCTCGGGATTCTCGTCTTTGGTTTTTCGGGCGTCTAGCGCAATTACGCAATTGGAGAGTGATTCGCTCATGCTGTCGATGGATGTTTTTTACCCTTGGGGTGGGCGGAAATTGTCCATTCGAATTCGGTCCAGCCGTTTTGGCGTCTCCATTGCAGATCGCCACCGAGTTCGCGAGCGAGTAGGGCGGCGGTGGGTAATCCCAAGCCGACACCTTCTCGTTTTCCGGTTACGAAGGGGTCAAACATTTGGGAGACGATCGTTGGGTCGGGACCTGGTCCGTTGTCGCGGATGGTCCATTGATGTTGATGGGTATCGGGTTTGAAATGGTAGCAGCACTCGATGGTGCCGATGGTGTTTGTGGGATTTGCGTGGTTCTTTTGTTGATATTCGATGTGGGCTTCGATGGCATTGATAGCGAGGTTTAGCAGTGAGCTCACGGCGGAGTTCCCGGCTGGAACGAGTCGGATATCGTCGTTGGGTTGGCATATAGTTCGCCATTGCAGTTGATGATGCAAGATCATCGCTTGGGTATAGCATTCGATTTGTTTGTTGATTTCGGCGACGGTGAGGGGTTGATCATCGATGCTGCGTTCAGGTCGGCTGATGGTCAGTAGACGTCGGATAGATTCTTCTGCGAGTTGAATTTGTTGAATAGCGAAGGGGATTTCTTCGGGTGGTGGTATCAAGCGTTTGAGTACGGTTTGCAGGAGCAGCAGAGCACCTGCGAGGCTGTTGCGAAGTTGATGCGCCATTCCGCTAGCGATGATATTGATCAGTCGTGCTCGTTCTGCGCGGGCGATTTCTCCTTGTGCCTTTTCGAGTTGTTGGCTCATGGCATTGATGGTGTGTGTCAGGGATGCGATCGAGTCTTTTGCATTGGGATCGACTGAGACGGTATCGTAGTTTCCTTGAGCGATCCGACGGACTTGAGATTCTAGGGATTCGAGCCGTCGAACCATTCGGTTAGCGATCCAAAGTGCGGCGAGACCGACTGCGAGTGTCGAGAGGATGCCGGTTGCCATGGGTAGCCAGAAGGCTTGTGCTGCGCGTTCGAGTCGATCGCGGGGGCTAGCGAGAGCCAAGAGGTAGCGGCTTGGGGGTGACGCGGGAGTATTGGCATTTGTTGGCAGTTCGATCGCGTAGGCATCGAAGCTTTGATTGGGAAGTAATTCTACGGTACAGAGTTTATCGACGGCGGGGACTTGGTTTGCCAATTGCAATTTGCAGCCGGTGAAATCGCCGAGTTGTTGCAGGACAGAATCGGTTAGGGGGAAGCGGGCGAGTTTGCAGAGTTCGAGGAGGTCTCGCAATTTCGCTTCGGTGGCGGATCGAGCGGATCGAACGGCGAATTGTTGTGCGGCGAGGGTAACGGTCAGGCTGATCAGGAGCAGGAGGGAGACGAGAGGCACGAGGAATTGACGCCGCAGGGAGCCGTGGAAAAGTTCTCGCCATGGAGGTGCTTGCATGGGTGACTTGTCCTTCCTCGCAACCGTTACAGATTCTCTAACTGGATCGTAGATCTCACCCCTTTGATTCTAGCTTTGGTTTCTCAAAAGAGGATCTGCGAGTGGCGTCGATAGTCGAGAAAGCTCGAAGTGTGTCCAGAGAACGCCGGAAGAGGAGGAAGCTTATGCACGACGAAGGAAATCGCTCGGTAAACGCACCGAGGGCTGTTGCGCGTCGCAGTTTCCTGCGTGAATCGTTATTCGGTGGGTTGGCTTGTGCGATCTGGAGACCGAACGGTGCGATTGTAGCGGCGGATCCGATTGTTCCGTCTATTCTGCGTTTAGCTCCAGCGGTGGCAGGGCAATCGAGTCCTGTGATCACAGCGTTGGCGATCGATCCTCAAGGTCGTTATGCGGTGGCGGCTGGCGATGACCATGCGATACGTTGGTTTGATTTGCAGGGCAAGGCAGAACCGTATGTCGATGCGGTATTGCTGGAACCTCATGAAGATTGGGTTCAGTCGCTTGAGATCTCAAGGGATGGAGGTTGGTTAGGTTCGTGTGGCAAGGATGGATTGTTACAAGTTTGGCGGCGTGACGAAGTTCAGGGGGGGAGTTGGAAGCGTGTACATGTTCAGCGCGTTGAGCATGCATTGTTTGCGATCAAGTTCGTAGGGGAACACTCGCTGGTTGCGGCTGGGTTCTCGAACGTTTTGTATCGGCTGGATTTGGATCAGATGCTCTGGTCGATCGATCACGAGAGTTCTTGTTCTGATATTCGTGCGGTCGCAATTTCCGATGACCAACGGAGTCTCGCGTATGGTGGTCGCGACGGAGCGGTTCGCTTGTTGGAGTTGGATCGAGTACCGATGGTACAGGGGCGCAAGCGAGAGGTGGTGATGGAGGTGCAATCGCACACCAATCGAATACGCGGGATCGTCTTTTCCAGTGACGATACCTTGATATACAGTGTTGGAGAAGATCGTCGGATGGTTGGGATCGATCGCAAATCGCAATCGATCGAGTACCAGTTAGAGGTTGGTGCGGGACGATTGATGGCGATCGAGCGGTTAGGTGACGAACGTTACGCGTTGTCTGGTAGCGACAACACGATACGAGTCGTGGAGCCGACTCGGACTTCTTTGCAGGGGCGTGCATTGCAAGTTTCTAAGACAATGCGTGAGACTGATTCCTTGGAGGCTCGTTCAGCATTGGTGCGGAAGTTAGCGGGGCGTTGCAAGCTGATTGGGCATGACGGGACGATTGCTGTTTTGCGTTCGCATGGCAATCGGCTGTACTCGGGTAGTTTTGATACGACGATTCGAACGTGGAACATTTCAGATGCCTTGATGCAATTGGATGATGAGGGGCGATTTGTCCATCCGGTCAGTGCCAGGTTCGAAGATTCTGGGGCTCAGGAGCGCATTCGATGAGCCGTTCGAAAGTGGCTAGAAATTTCCGATCTTTGACGCGTCGACTGCGAGGGTGGTTTCGAGCAGAACCGAGAGATTCCCGGCGTAGCGGTGTCGAACAACTGGAACGACGTGACTTGTTCGATGCAGGAGGTTTAGATCCCGGTAGTGTGGTGGGTCTCATGGCTTCCTCTACTCCGGTTTTGGAGAGCCGTGTTGCAGACAAACCGGTCTGGGTGGGGGGTGTCTATATCGAAGAGGATGCGGGTTCTGATGCGCATGGCGATTCGTTCTATGTGACCTTTCAAGGAGGTGCCGTTGGAACGCGATTGACCCAGTTGGTCATCAGCACGGATCAAGGCGCGGTAGGTTACAGCGTCGCGGACAATCTTTTCGATACGGACGAAGCCCCATCGTTGGTCAATGGGGTGGAAGTCCCAAGCCGAGGTGCGGATCACTCGTTTCCCTTTCAAGTCCTTTCTTTGGAGGCAAAGGATCCGAACGCCAGGGTCACGGCATCCGTGGTCGATGGTTCGATGCAGTTGGTTCTAACCTTCGAGAACTTCTACGCAGGAGATCGATTGCATTTTTCGATCGATGTGGATGAAGTGCAGCATTTATATTCGCTCGACGATATTGCAGAATTCAATGAGGGGCTCGATCCGATCACTTCTGGAGCGGAGTTTGAGGGAAGCCGATTTACAGCAAAGTTTGAAGCTAGTCATTTTGAGGATGTCAGTGTCAGTGGAACTTTTGTCAATCGCTACGATGCAGCGTTGGGGCAAGCCAGCGGTGCGGGGTTTTCTTTGGATCTACCTGCAGATAACGATCAGGGTCGGCGGGATCGTACGGCGGGGGTAGCGATCGATGCGATACAGAAATTTATTCCGGCATCGATTGGGGGATCGGTCTATCTCGACAACAACGACAATGGGATTTTTGATACGACCGAACGAGGGCTTGCGGGGGTAACGATCGAATTGGTTTCCTTGCAGACGATTACCGGTCAGACGATTCGGACTACTGTGCAGACTGGAACGGACGGATCGTATCGTTTTGAAGGATTGCCGGCAGGCCGCTATCGACTCGTTGAAACACAACCTGTCGGTTTTTTCGATGGGCAAGATACCGTAGGGCGAGTTGGGGCACAGCAGCGGGGTGAATTGATCGCGAATGATACGATCAGTGAGATCGTGCTCGATGGAGGTGACGAAGGTGTTTCTTATCTCTTTGGAGAGATAGAGCCTTCGACACTCACTGGGCATGTTTGTATTGGACTGCCTGGTTTTCCATGCTTCTCGACCGATCCACAGGGATCTCGTCCGATCGAAGGTGTTCTAATCACTTTGGTGGATGGTTTGGGAAATGTTGTCGCTACAACACAGACCGATGGGAAAGGTGCTTATCGATTCGAAGGCTTACCCAAAGGTGTGTACAGCATTATTGAATCGCAGCCTGTAGGGTTGATCGATGGGGCTTCGAGAGCTGGAAAAATCGATGGAGTAGTCCAAGGGGTAGCGCAGAGTGGGACGAGGATCGAATCGATCACGTTACTTGGTGGCCAAGATGGTGTCGAGTACGACTTTTGTGAGAGATTGCCGAGTTCGATTGCGGGAAATGTCTTCGAAGATCTCAACGAGAACGGAAGTCGAGAACTTGGGGAGAGTGGTATAGGTCAA
>JBIJCS010000636.1:0-2598 GCA_044344575.1 Pirellula sp.
ACTCGATGACGTACAGCGAGCATTGGTTGAAGAGCGGCTGGCTATCGATCCGCAATTGCGATTGGAGCTTGAATCCATTCGTTCCATGGCGCAGCGGGTCGAGCAGGAGTTTGCTATATCGCAGGCGAGCATTCCTTTGAGGAACGGCGTTGTGCCCATCGGTGCTGCGGGTGGGATTTCTGTTATGGACGCATTAGGGCCATATGCTCCTTCGGTCGGTAGCGATGCTAAAGTGCTTGAGTCTGTTGATGCATTGCGATCGCTTCGTCGACGCCGTTTTGTGGCGATTCTTGCGACGGGTCTTGCCGCTGGGCTGGCAGGGGTTTCGTTCTGGTTGGTTCAGCCGGTGCGTGAGGAAGTGCGAGGAGTTGCATTCGGTGAATCGTCGAAGGTGGATTTCGCCAAGGAGCAAGCCAGTCCGCCGGCGGATAAGGTGGTTAAGTCGATACCGCAGGCCATGATGCTGGAGGACAAGAAGGAGTCCTTGGAGTCCGTGCAAGAATTCGTGACTGGGAAAGCGGCACCTGGAGGAATGGATGGAACGGACGCATTCGGTGCTCTTGCAGACGCGGAAGGAATGGATTGGAAGTCATCGGAAAGTGGAAGAAGGCGTTCCGAGATTCAGGGACAAGTTTCTGAAGCGTCAGCGGATGCGAAAGGATTTGGTGGTGGGCAAGCTCCGGCGGGTTGGGATCGGTTGTCGCAAGGTCGCACACGAGAACGATTTTTTGAAGGACAGTCCGGCAGGGGGCTTGCTAGAAGCGCGGAAGAGGCAGAAGTGACGGAACTTCGTAGGGGAGCGATCGAGAGCAAGGTGCAGTCCAAGGAGCAGTCCAAGGGGGCGTTGGATCAAGGACGGATCCCGGACGAGTTGTTACCTAATGTTCCTCGATTTCGTCAGCCTGCATCTGGAGATCGCTTTGAGTCGATCGCAGAGAGTCCATTTGTAGATGTGAAGTCGGAGCCGTTATCGACCTTTTCGATTGACGTCGATACGGCATCGTACTCGAAGTTGCGGCAGTATGTTTTGGAGCAAAATGTGCTTCCGCCTGCTTCATCGGTTCGGATTGAAGAGTGGTTGAATTACTTTGATTACAGCTATCCTGGACCAGAGGGGGATGAGCCTTTTGCGGCGCATTTGCGGATGGGGGATTGTCCTTGGAACGAGCGGCATAGGCTCGTGCGGGTGGCGATACAGGCCAAGAGGGTTGAGTCACAGGAGCGACCGGCATCGAATTTGGTTTTTCTGATTGACGTATCTGGTTCGATGGCGGATGCGAATAAGCTACCGTTGGTCAAGCGGACATTAACGTTGCTTGCGAATCAACTTCGAGAGCAGGATCGGGTAGCGATTGTCGTGTATGCGGGGGCAGCGGGATGTGTTTTGCCGAGCACGAATGGGCTGAAGAAGGAGGAGATCTTATCGGCCATCGACGAGTTACAGTCTGGGGGATCGACCAATGGAGGCCAGGGCATTGAGTTAGCGTATCGGCTGGCCAAAGAGAGCTACATCGAAGGGGGCGTGAATCGAGTGATTCTCTGTACGGACGGTGACTTTAATGTTGGCACTACCAGCAACGATGCTTTGGTTGCTTTAGTACGAGAGCAGTCGAAGAACAATGTATTCTTGACTTGTTTGGGCTATGGTAGTGGAAACTACAACGATTCGATGATGGAACGCATCACGAATGAGGGCAATGGGACTTATGGGATGATTGACAGTGAGTTGGAAGCTCGTCGGGTGATGGGAGCGCAGCTCAATGGGAACTTGATGACGATCGCGAAGGACGTGAAGATTCAGGTTGAGTTCAATCCGCAGAAGGTTCAATCGTATCGATTGATTGGATATGAGAATCGCCGGTTAGCAGCGGAGGATTTCAACAACGACAAGAAGGATGCTGGAGAGATTGGTGCGGGGCACCGAGTCACTGCGCTTTACGAGGTAGTTCCAGTGGGTGTTGCGGGTTCGAAGTTGGGCGACGTGGATGGTTTGCGATATGCGATTAAGCCGCAGGAGAGCAAGTTGAAGCAGACGGAGGAGCTTCGTCGGGATGAGAGTGATCGTGAGCCTAGTGACGAGGGTCTTTCGAAGGAGTGGTTACTTTTGAAGATTCGCAGCAAGCGTCCGGAGGGAACGGAGAGCACGAAGCAGGAGTTTGTATTGGAGGATTCGCAGGTGGGGGGGCTACAGAGTGGCGATGCAGATGTTCGTGATTTCCTTTGGGCTTCGAGTGTTGCCGAGTTTGGGTTATTGATGCGTGGTAGTGCGTTGGCACCTGGCATGGATTGGGAGAGGATGCTCTCGAGGGCATACGAGTCGAGTGGTGAGGATCCGTTGCGGCGCGAGTGTGTGGTGCTTATGCGGCGGGCGAGGGCGTTGATGAGGCGATAGGGGCAGATGTGAGTCTGTTCGGGCGGTTCACCTTTTGGGGGAATCGTGGGAATTGTTTGAGGGGAATAAAAAACCGCCGGCGGGTTACGTCGGCGGTTTTTCGATTTCGGCGTTGTTTGGATACGCTTTGGGTTAGTTGAGGCTTCGCAAGGCGTATTGGATACCGAAGGTGAAGAAGGTACCGAGGCCGAAGTTCAGGATTTCCT
>JBIJCS010000242.1:0-7171 GCA_044344575.1 Pirellula sp.
CTATTATCAACTAGAAGGCCCTCTTGAGGAGCGATGTGCCCAGGCAACACGCATTTTGAAACAGTTCCGAAAATACGACACAAGAAAGCAAACCGAAGATTAACCTCAATAACGATCAAATCGGCTAAATGGAAAAACCGTCAATCTGATGTTTTGATTTGTTCCAGCAGTGCTTTCTAAACCGGTTACCGCGAATTCCGGGTGGAGCTAGAACTTTCCGCTCTATTCCTTCTCACCATCCAGTGAACAGCTTTAGCTGAAAGCTTCTCGATAAACCGGGGTCGAACGAACCATGCCTAGTAGAGTTGTGCAGTTGCGACTGCTACCATAATCCTTGGGGATAAATCCCTTCGCTAATTTTTTACCTACCTTTTACGCATTAGATCGTTTCCCTCTCCAATTGCAGGTTCACGCTTCCCGTGTCGATCCCCCATGGAGACTTTCATTGGAGCACTTCCGCTATGCCAACCGTTGCCATTACGGATTACACCTTCCCTAACTTGGATACTGAGCGAGCCATCCTCGAACCATTAGGTTGCGAAATCATTCATGGTCAGTGTAAGACACCTGATCAATTGATACCGCTGGTTGAGCAAGCGGATGCAGTGATCACCCAATTCGCACCTGTGAATGCCGAGGTCATTCAAGCCATGCAACGGGCAAAGGTCATCGTGCGATATGGGATCGGTGTTGACAATGTCGACCTCCAAGCCGCAAAGGCAAAGGGAATTCCCGTTTGTAATATTCCAGATTATTGCATCGATGAAGTAGCCGACCACACTTTAGCATTCATTCTCGCAACGACCCGCCAGGTCGTTCCGAACACACTCTTAATTCGCGACGGCAAATGGGGATTGGCAACTGATTTAAGCAGTATGCGTACTCTGAAAGATCAAACGGTGGGAGTTGTCGGATTTGGTCGAATCGGGCGCGAAGTGATCACACGACTTCAGGCGTTTAAATGCAAAGTTCTGGTTCATGACCCCGTCGTCCCAGCCGATGTCATTTCGGAAACAGGCTGTCATTCCGTTTCGCTCAAAGATCTGTTGTCAATGAGCGACATATTGACTTTGCATTGCCCATCGACACCCGAGACGAAGAAACTACTGCGCGATGAAACCATTGCCATGATGAAGACCGGTGCCATTGTCATCAATCTAGCGCGGGGGGATTTGATCGATACCCAAGCGATGATCAGCGCATTGCAGTCCGGCAAAATAAGTTCTATCGCAATCGACGTGTGCGATCCTGAACCAATTCCAACAGATAGCGCACTGCGATCGCTACCGAATGTGATCACCGCATCACACATTGCCTCCGCTAGTCCCAAGGCAGTTCGGAAGCTTCGAGAATCTGCCGCTCACCATGCAGCGAACGCGTTGACCAACCAAAAACTCATCCACGTTGTCAACGGTGTGTTGTCATGAGTGTATCGGGAAGAGTTTCCTTGGGAGATTTGCATCGCTTTGTCGTTCAGTCCTTGCGAAGCACTGGCATGACCGACCATCACGCAGTGATCGTCGCCGACACGTTGGCAACTACGGATGCCATGGGTGTTCATACCCATGGGACCAAGTTATTGCATGGCTACATCCGAAAACTACAAGGTGGTGGATACTCATCCAACGCAGAACCGGCAATCGTACGACAGGGGCCAGCTTGGGGAGTTGTCGATGGCAAGTCAGCCCTTGGGATGATCGGCTGCAACTTCGCGATGCAACTTGCGGTTGATAAGGCCAAGCAAACCGGGATCGCTTGGGTGGGGCTAACGCACACTGCTCACGTCGGCGCGATTGGCTATTATGTATCACAGGCCGCAAAGCAAGGCTGCGTCGCGATGGCAACGGGTAACGACATTCCCTCTGTCGCAGCTCCCGGTTCACGCAGTTCGGTTTTGGGTAGTAATCCGATCGCATATGCAATTCCTCGTTTGTCGAACGATCCGATCCTGCTAGACATGGCCACGGCTGCAACGGCGGGTGGCAAAGTGTACGCAGCTTGTCAGCGAGGGGAAACGATTCCCGATACTTGGTTAATTGGCCCAGATGGGAAACCAACAACAGACGGATCGTTGTATCCCGCCAACGCAGCTTTGGCACCGATGGCAGGTCACAAGGGGTACGGTATAGGGCTCTGGTGTGAGATCCTGTCAGCAATACTTCC
Source organism: Pirellula sp. (assembly GCA_044344575.1). Classification (GTDB taxonomy): domain Bacteria; phylum Planctomycetota; class Planctomycetia; order Pirellulales; family Pirellulaceae; genus JBKCUI01. The sequence continues at coordinate 2,164 of JBIJCS010000242.1, forward strand.
AGGTGGCCATCACACGTGGCAGGTCGGCAGTTGGCTTTTCGATTCCACCGATAAACCATCGAACCATGGGGCATCGTTTATGGCAGTCGATGTGGCGACCATAGGATCTCCCGATGCGTTCTATTCTCGCTTAGAAGCCCTTGTGCAAGAGATCCACGAAGCCCAAACGGCTGACGGTGTAGATCGAATTTATTTGCCGGGAGAGCGCGAGTGGGAACGCATGCGGCAAGCAGAAACCAACGGCATTCCATTGCCGGCGGATGTGTTAGAGAAACTCCAACTTGTTTGCGAAGCCCTCGGCATCGAGCAACCGAGTTGGTTACGTAGGTAAGGCACCTTTCACAGTACAAGTTCCATCCTCATTTTAAAGTTAATTCTCATTTCAGAAAACGTAATCGATGAAACTACTACGCTACCAAGACTCCCATGGGAAAATACACTACGGAACTTTGTCCACCGACGGCATCACCCACCGTCTCGAAGGAGATCCGATTTCCGGTTGGTCCGCGACGAAAGATATTGCGGATGTGGTAAAGGTTCTCGCACCGATCGAACCTCGAGACATACTCTGTATCGGACTGAACTACCGAAAGCATGCCGCCGAGGGAGGTCAACCGATACCTGAATTCCCTGTCTTGTTCATGAAGAACAGCGGGACAGTTCAGAATCCTGGTGATCCGATTTACTTGCCTCGCAAACTCAACAGCAGCGCGGTGGACTATGAATGCGAACTAGCGGTTGTTATTGGAAAACCGTGTTACAACGTACCTCGCGAAAGAGCGTTGGAGTATGTGCTCGGCTACACCTGCGCGAACGACGTCAGTGCTCGAGACTGGCAGATGAAATACGGTGGAAGCCAATGGTGTCGGGGTAAAACGTTTGCAACATTTTGTCCACTTGGACCGGTTTTGGTCACCCCAGACGAGATCCCGGATCCGAACCAGCTTTCCATCAAGACGATTCTCAATGGAAACGTCATGCAGGACTGGAATACCAACGACATGATTTTCGATGTACCGACATTGATTGAATTCCTCAGCGGTTCTACACGATTGGCTCCAGGTACCGTCATCCTCACGGGAACACCGCATGGAGTTGGAGGAGCCCGCAAGCCACCGGTTTACCTTCAACATGGAGACACCGTATCCATTGAAATTGAGGGTATTGGGACTTTGACAAACCCTGTGCTCGACGAACCGAATGCGGGTAGCGAATCGCATTCGGGTACGGGATCTTCGAGTGGATCGTAAATCGGAAGCGCAAATGATCCAGCCAGGACTTTCCACCATCGCTTTGGACATTGGGAGCACTTCGATCAAGGGTGCATTGATCGAGGTTGACACGGGCCAATTAAGCCATTTCACCAAACGCCCGTTTCCCGATCCAATTTCCAACCTTCCCAGTGGGCACATCGAGATAGACCCAAACACAGTCGTTCAATCTGTACTGTCACTGCTGGCTGAATTAAGCGAATACACTACAGGACATTGCGATGTATGGATCTGTGGGCAGATGGGTGGCGTGTTATTAGCGGACGACCGTGGCCGTCCGAAATCTAATTATCTTTCGTGGCGCGATCAACGTGGGGTTTCCCCTGGCCAAGGGAGAAAATCTTCGCTGGAAACCATTCGGTTGGATTGGCACGAGCCAATTTTTGCTTCGTTGGGTCGGGAGTTACAGCCAGGGTCTACGTCCACGTTGCTCCATTGGTTGTCTGAAACACGGCAGTTACCCGATGGTGTCTTGCCATTGTCGATTGCGGATTTTTGCGTTGCGCACATAGCGAAGCAACCTGGGGTAATGCATACAACCCATGCCATTGGGCTACTGGATTTGAACAAGCTCGATTGGCATTATGCCGCGCTCGAGCGAATTGGATTGGGAGATCTTTGGTGGCCGGAGTTACGTAGCGACACAGCCTCGGTAGCGCGATGGAAAATTGCGGGGAGGGTATACGATATCCATGGATCGTATGGTGATCAGCAATGCGCGTTGTACGGTAGCCAACTGCAACTTGGAGAGTTATCCGTCAACGTTTCGACGGGATCTCAGATCAGCGCGCTGAGTGAACAATTCACATCTGGACCATATCAAACGCGATGTTATTTCAAGGATCAATGGTTAAACACCGTAACTCATTTACCTGCCGGTCGAGCATTGAATGGATGGGTTCAACTGCTAAGTGAGTTAGCCATGGCGGAGGACAAACCGCTGGAACGCGTATGGGAAACCATTGCAGGAAAGATGCAAGCCGTTTCCGAGACCCAATTGCGTGCGAATATCGCGATGCATCCGAGTCCGGTCGGTTCATCGGGATCGCTTCAGAATATTACGCTTGAAAATCTCAACGTTGGGCAATTATTCCTCGCGGCGTGCCATTCCATGGCGGAGAATTACCATCAGCAGTCGGAGCGACTTGCAATATTCTCACCTTGGCAACGGTTGGTGGTCTCCGGCGGATTATCCTCAGCATTGCCAAAACTTTTGGGGATTCTCGAAAATCGATTTCAATTGCCGGTGCGCGAAAGCGTAAGCGAGGAAACACTGTTGGGGCTAGCCCGATTAGCTCAAACCAGCAAAACAACCCATTGATCCGAAATCAACGATGAGTAATTCATAAACAGTCCGCTTCAGGTATCAGCACAAGGACCTCTCCCCCATGATGCGATCAGACCGAAATTCCACCGACTTCTGGGCTTACCGTCTTTTGCTTTCCGCAGCCAGTGTATTCGCGGTGAGCGCGAATGCCCAAGAAACGGGATCACGTTTTGTAGACCACTCGCTCCTTATTGCGCCTGGGTATCCCTGTAATTGGCCTACCCATCCTTTTCCGAAGTTCCAACAGATACCACAGACTCGCATTGGACCTGCTAGCTCTTACAATACGGACGCGTTGTATGTGGACGGGAATACAGGGACTCAATTGGACGTTCCCCCGCACAGCGTTGCACGCCCCGAATTACATCGGGAAAAATCCGGTCCCTTGGGATTGGCTTATACGGACAAGATCGAGGCATGGCAATTTGGAGGTGAAGCTTGCGTTATCGACACGCGTGATCGGCTTGATCAAGCCCCCAAGGGTGTTAGTCCGTTGATTGGCCCTGAGTATCTCGAACGGTTCGAGAAGGCTCATCGTCCGTTGCGGTTCGGCGATGTCGTGTTATTCCGAAGCGACTATACAGACTTGTATTATCGCCCATTTCCGGAAGGCAATCGCTTCATCAATGATGTTGTCGATCGACGGGCACCTGGTTACCCCGATCCGAATCCTGAGACGATGGAATGGATGGGAACGCGAGGGATCAAAGCTTGTGGAACGGACAGTGCTAGTATGGGTCCCATGCCGGACTTAGCTGAGCCGACACATTACGCTGGATTGAAATATGGAATGATATGGACCGAAGGTGCAACGCAACTTGGAGCTTTGCCACCAACCGGTTCGTTTTATTGCTTTCTCGGTCCCAAGCATGAAGGTGGACCGTATGGAGAGGGAAGAGCTTTTTCGGTCGTGGGAGGTGAGTTACCCAAGCGATTGATCGAATCATGCCGCGAAAAACGAGCGGTGGATCTATCACCCACTTTGACACCTCGTTTCCCAATGACCAATCCAGGATCGCGAACGGGGGAGCATAGACAGGTCTACTTGAAAGTGGATTTCCTCTACAGCGATTATCTCGACATGTACCACCATGGACACATGATGGATTCCATGGCGGGAACTCACCTGGTTCCGCCGGCCTACGCGCTTCCATCGGACGAGCAAGCAACAGGGGAGTCCCCTGAAGTGCGATCTTGGCTCATCGAGTATGAGGCAAAGTATGGCAAACGTGGAATCAGTGAGATAACAACGGATCGTGTTCCTATTGAATGGACGTGTGGAAATGCGCGTGTGATCGATGTTCGAGGTTTGATCGGAACGACCGATCGAGGCAGTTGGCCTGCATCCCCTGAAGTAACTGTGGACTTCCTAAAATCGTTCGAAATGCAAAACGGGGCGATCCAGTCGGGAGAAGTCATCATCTTTCACACGGGTATCACCGATCGATATCTTCGGATGGAACCGGATGCCCATGGCAACTTTGGGAGCGGACTGTGGAGCGATGCATTCACTCGCAAAGTTGAAGGTTGGCCAGCAATTGGACCGGAGGGAGTGGAGTATCTCCACCGGAAGGGGGTGCGGTGCGTCGCAACTGATGCACCCGATTTGGGAGGAGTAAACCCAAAGAACGCATTGATGACCTATTGGGCGTTGGGAAGTCGCGAGATGGTCGGAGTCGAGTTCCTGTGCAATGTAGAGAGCATACCTAAGTCGAACGGATATTTTCTCTTTGCAGCTTTAAAGATCCGTGACTGTCATGGTGGTCCTGGACGAGCCATCGTTTTGTACTAAAGATTTCGACCGGGATAATCACCATGAATGCAACACAAAATCCACCATTGCGAATGGGTGATTCCGCGGAGGGTATTCCCCCGTGGGGAATTGCCGAGTTGCCGGAGCCCAAGCCATTGCGATGGAAGAATTGGCTCAGTTTTATTGGGCCTGGAATCGTGATGATGGGGATTCAGATCGGGGGTGGCGAGTGGCTACTCGGTCCGGCTGTGACGGCAAAATACGGTGGAAGCTTGATGTGGATCGCGACGGTCGCGATCATTCTTCAAGTCTTCTACAACATGGAATGTGGTCGGTATGCCTTGTATTGCGGTGAACCGGTATTCACGGGGTTTATGCGTTGCAAACCGAATCCCAGATTTTGGCTCGGATTGATGTTACTGCTCAACATTTCCGCTTTAGTGCCGGGACTTTCGACTCACGGCGCGGCGATGATTGCTTCATTGATCCTCGACCGCCCACCCACTGTAGACGACTTGAAACTCGTCGTACCGTTGGCTTATGTCTGTTTGTTTGCCGTAGCCTTTCCCGTCGTCATGGGAGGCAAAATTTATAACATCCTACAATGGGTGATGACCGCAAAAATTGCCATCGTTTTGGGCTTTTGCTTTCTCCTGG
>JBIJCS010000015.1:0-23404 GCA_044344575.1 Pirellula sp.
TGGAGTATCGCAAGTGGTTTTCTTCAGTTTGGCAACGTGCCTGTTTCCAACGGCAATGGGGGTGAGTCCATTCAGAATGTCTTTACCTATTGGTCCGCGCACGGTGAATTTCCTCTCATCTCAACCACAAGCTTGGTTGTCATCGGTGCATTCGCGGGCTACGCAGGGGGAGGCGGATTGGCTAACTCCACATACTCGAACTTCGTGCGGGATAAAGGTTGGGGAATGGGCTCTCAAGTCGGAGCGATTCCGAGTGCCGTTGGAGGTAGGTCGGTTACTCTGAGTCACGTTGGAAAAGTCTTTGAACTCAACCCTGAGTCGATGCAGCGTTGGAGAGGTTGGTGGAAATATATATGGACCGACCAAGTACTCGTATGGGCACCTGGTTGTTTTGTTGGGATGGCTTTACCTGCTCTGCTCTCCCTTCAATTCACACCAAACTCAACGATCACTGAGGGGCAGATGAGTGTCGCTCAATCGATTGTGATGGCGGATGGATTGCGTCACTCCGGTTTTACCCCTTGGTTGGCAAAACTGCTTTGGACCGCTGCATTACTGACAGGATTGATGGTGATGTTACCGAGCCAAATGTCCGTGTTGGACGATTTCAGCCGACGATGGACGGACGCGATATGGAGTTCCAGTCGCAGGGTGCGATCGGGATGGCAAGCGAACCAAGTGCGATGGATCTATTATGGTATTCTAGCGAGTTATGTCCTATGGTCCTTTCTCTGCGCATTTCTGTTTAGCAAGCAACCGAAACTGATGACCGAGTTTATCGCAAACTTCAACAACCTAGCCATCGGCGTGACATCCTTTCAAATTCTCTGGATCAACCATCGACTGCTGCCGGTTCCTTTGCGTCCTCGTTGGTATCAGTCTGTAGGCCTGATCGGTTGTGGCGTGTTTTATTTGGGGTTAGCGATGCTGGTGGTACGATACAAAATCCTTCCGCTCTTTATCGCAGGCATACAATCGACAGTGGCAGGGGCGATGTGTTAGAAATTCAGGGTGCAAACGATCAACATGGAACCTTCAATGTTTGATTTACGAGGAAAAGTCGCGGTTATTTCCGGAGCTGCGCAAGGGTTAGGCCAAGCGACCGCACTTGGGTTAGCAGAATGCGGTTGCGACGTGGTTTTACTTGATCGCAATTTGCAAGGTGCCGAGCAGACCGCAGAGCAAATACGTTCCATGGGACGCAGAGCGGACAGTCATGGCACGAATGTCTCTTGCGCTGATTCCATCGCAAGTTTATTTCACTGGGTCGACGAACATCACGGCCGAGTGGACTTTTTGGGAAACATCGCAGGGGATGGGGTACTAGCGAAACCGGAAGAGCTCACGGTTCAAGAGTTACAACGGGTGTTAGACAACCTTGTCATTGGCAGGTTCCTCATGTGCCAAGAGGCGGGAAAGCGGATGTTAGCTCAGGGGAAGGGCTCGATCATGAACATCGGCTCTTTAGCAAGTACAACTGCATTGGGTAGAGGGCACATTGCCTACAGTATGGCGATGGGTGCCGTGGTTCAGATGACACGCGAGTTGAGCACAGAGTGGAGTCACCGAGGTGTTCGGGTCAATGCGGTATTGCCAGCGCAGGTGCTTAACCCAAGCTTAGAAGCAAGGATCGCGGAGGATCCCCATTTGGAGAACCGGTTTTTGGGAGGCATTCCAGCAGGCAGGCTTGGGCGTCCAAGCGACATCAAGGGATTGGCCGTTCTCTTAGCTTCGGATGCTTCTGAATGGATCACGGGAGCACTGATTCCGATGGATGGTGGGAATTTAGCGATGAACGGTGGGGGGACGCCAGGGCATCAAGGTGTTACCATTCAGTCTTTTCGAGCCGAGAATTCTCAGAAATAGTCGACCCAAGAGAGTATTCAGGTAAGGCAACCCAAACCATTTTTAAGCGCGGGCGTTATGAGTTTGACCGATGAAACCGTGTTGGCATTGTATCGAACGATGCAAATCATTCGACAAACCGAAGAGGAACTGGCGCGTTGTCACCAACGCGGTTTGATCCATGGGGCATGCCACACGTATGTTGGCCAGGAAGCAATCGCAACAGGAGTCTGTGCGCATCTTAGTGATCGTGATTCCGTGTTTAGCACGCATCGCGGACATGGACATGCGTTAGCCAAGGGGCTAACTCCGTTTGAATTGATTGCTGAGTTGTTTGGTCGAGAGGCCGGTTGCTCCAGAGGCCGGGGGGGGAGCATGCATTTGTTTTCTCCTGAGATTGGTCTGATGGGTACGAGCGGAATTGTTGGTCCATGCATTCTTCAGGCTTGTGGCGGTGGTTACAGTGCAAAGTTAAAACGCAATGGCACGGTCGCGGTCGCATTCTTCGGCGATGGTGCTGTGAATAACGGGGCCTTTCATGAGGGGCTCAACATGGCAAGTATTTGGAAGCTCCCGGTTTTATTCATCTGCGAGAACAATCAATTTGCAACCGAGGTGCCTTTCTCCTATGCCAGTGGAAATCCGAACGTTGGCTCGCGAGGTGCTGCTTATGGAATTCCCGGTTACGAGCTTGATGGCAATGACGTATTGGAAATTTATCGCGTTGCGGGAGAAGCGGTTCAACGGGCCCGACAGGGGAATGGGCCCACGTTACTTGAGTGCAAGACCTACCGCACGAGAGCGCATGCGGAGGGTATGGGAGACTTTACATATCGCACGCGGGAAGACGTAGAAGCTTGGAAATCCAAATGCCCGATCGCGAGGCTTCGCAGTGAATCAGTTTCCATCGCTGCCACAGAATTTGACGCGATTGATCATGAGATCAAGAGCTTGGTGGCCGAATCGCGAAAGGAAGCGGAGGCAAGTCCGGAGCCGAAGGCGGAAACAGCTCAGAGTCACGTGCACGCAGTATCTGTTCCGATTTCGGGAACAGATCGACCGGAGGGCAGAGCGAAGCGAACCGTAAGTTATTCGCAGGCGACCTTGGAAGCCCTTGCCGAGGAAATGGCGAGCAACCCAGACATTTTTGTGATGGGTGAAGGGATTGGGGTTCGTGGAGGAAATTTCTTAACCACCAAGGGGTTGTACGAACTTCATGGGCCCGAGCGATTATGTGACACACCCATTTGCGAACGAGGTTTTGTAGGACTGGCTTGTGGAGCGGCGATGACTGGAACGCGTCCTGTTATCGACTTTATGTTTGCCGACTTCGTGTTGGATGGTTACGGTGAGATCATCAATCAGATCGCAAAGATGCAATATATGTCGAGTGGTCGATTGCGGATGCCAGTGGTGCTACGCGGATGTATCGGAATTGGGCATTCTGCGGCAACGCACCATTCAGGTAGTTACTATGGAATCTTGGCGCAGGTTCCAGGTTTAAAGGTTGCCGTTCCCTCGATGCCATCCGATGCAAAGGGGTTGCTTAAGCGAGCGTTGAGAGGCAACGACCCAGTGATTTTTCTTGAGCATCGCGAGTTGTTGCAGACCAAGGAAGAGATCCCTGAGGGCGAGTATGAAATTGACTTTGGTGTAGCGCGAGTGATTCGAGAAGGGACAAGCCTTACCGTGGTTGCACTTGCACGGATGGTTCACTTAGTTCTTGGGCTCTGCGACGACCTGCAACATAAGGGGATATCCGTTGAGTTGATCGATCCGAGAACCGTATTACCGTTGGACACTGAAACGATTTTACGTTCGGTATCGAAGACCGGACGACTATTGATTGTCGATGAAGCCCCGGCATCCTGCGGCGTAGCAGCAGAAATTGCGGCAAGGATCGCGGACGCTGGGTTCGACGAGCTTGATGCGCCGATTCGGCGAGTCTGCGGAGCGTTTTGTCCGACTCCTTACAGCCCGTCATTAGAGAAGCAAGTCGTACCGTCCGCAGAGATGATTGCCCGTAGCATTTGTGAATTGGTGGAGGAGTAATCATGTCCGAAGAAATTCGCTTCCCACGTTTAGGATGGTCGATGGAGGAAGGTCGATTCATCGGCTGGTTAAAGAAAGATGGAGATTGGGTTGAAGAAGGAACCCCATTGTTTGAAATGGAGGGGGAGAAAGCGATCCAAGAGATTGAAGCTTTAGGAGGGGGAATTCTAAAGATATCGGCCGACGCACCCTCACCTGATTCGGTCGTGTTGGTAGGGCGACTGATGGGTCATTTATTGAGCAAGGAAGAAGCTGGGGGTGCAAGTAATCCAGCGGATCGACTCGTCGAAGAAATCGAGGAGAAGCGCGATAGAGATTCGGAGGCTCAGGCACCGAGTTCACAGCCCGCACCGAGTTCACAGCCCGCACCGATTTCACAGCCCGCACCGATTTCACAGCACGCACCGAGTTCACAGCCCGCACCGAGTTCACATGCAGTACTGAGTTTGCCGAGTGGGCGAAGTTCCTCGAAGGGACGCAGTTCCCCGAGAGCAAGGAGGCTTGCACGTCAGTTAGGGGTTTCACTCGACACGATTGTGGGAAGTGGCAGAGGGGGGCGAATCCGAGAAATCGACGTTCGACGTGCGACGCCGGGGAGCGAGGAGAAACCAGCCAACGCGGCGATGACGCCACGTCGTCGCGCGATTGCCGATCGGTTGCGCAGGAGCGTTTCCAAGACGATTCCCGTGACTTTACATACCGTGGTTGACGTAAGTCATTGGGTGCAGTTTCGAGCACAACAGAAGATACTGCAGTCGAGTTACGTTCCCTCCTACACGGACTTGTTCGCAAAGGTTGTGGGAGGAGTGCTATTGAGGCATACGGGGATGTGTAAGCGATGGGACGAGACGTTAGGGGACTTGGTCGATGTCCATCCAAAGGGAATTGGAGTAGGGATTGCAGTAGACACGAAAGATGGATTGTTGGTGCCCGTAATAGATCAGGTGGTCGTTCGATCGATTGAAGAGATCGTAATCGAGAGCCGCCGGTTGATCACGAAAGCCCGTAGTGGTGGAATTACATCTACGGAAATGCAAGGAGGTGTCATTACGTTGACCAATTTAGGTGCATACGGGATCGACGGGTTCACACCTATCTTGAATTACCCGGAGATTGCGATTCTGGGTTTGGGGGCAATTCGTACCGAACCGGTTTTTGTTGAGGATGCGACTGCAGTGGGTGGGAAGCGGCTGGAAGCGAGGGATCGGATGGTCCTGAGTTTAACTTTTGATCATGCAGCCGTTGACGGCGCGCCTGCGGCGGCCTTTTTGAAGGACATCGTAGAAACCGTCGAGCGAGGGTAGAACTCGCTTTTGGTCCGTTTTGGCTCAGCGCAAGTCGCTTAAACACGTGCTCGAATTAGCTTATCCATGGAAGGAACCGGCAACCGGCTTGAATCTGGGGGCTCTGGCACCGCCCCCCGCAATTTATCGTGTTATGCCATGCAATGCCGCGATGACGCTAGCTCGCGGTTTAGAGTCCATGGAGTGAAAGAATCAGATACTATTTGCTTTCGAGTAACTTCTGTTGCTTCATCCATTCCGCTGCGCGTTGCGGCCAAGCTTGGACGGGATTTCCGGTGTCACGCAAACCATAACCATGCCCGCCGGTCGGGTAGAGATGGAGTGTAAAGGGAACTTTTAGTTCATTAAGTTTCATTGCAGGCACCAGGACATTTTCGCACCCGAGCCCATCGTCTTGGGCCATTGTCAAAAACATAGGAGGGGTGTCTTTGGTAAAGACCACATCCTCTGCCAACTGGGTCTTGTCGTCTTTCTTAACCAGGTAAGCTGGATAAATCAGCAAGGTAAAATCCGGGCGAGGGATTCGATCGTCCGCTTGATCCACTTTCGAGTAACTCAATGTTGCATAGCGAGTGGTGAGCATCGTGCATAGGTTGCCGCCTGCAGAAAAGCCAAGGCAACCAATACGCTTTGGATCCAGGCCCATATCTACGGCGTTCTCTCGCAGTAAATTCAACGCCCGCTGCGCGTCTTGCAATGGTGCTTCGTAGGGCTCGCGACCTTCACGACGAGGAACACGGTACTTGAGAAGTGCGGCCGTAACGCCAATCGAATTAAGCCACTGGCACACTTCGGTTCCTTCGAGATCGTATGCCAAAATGTTGTACCCACCACCCGGACACACCAAGACCGCAGCCCCATTTTTCTGTTCTTGCGGTGGCATGAAAACCGTCAATTCTGGGCTGGAAACATTTCCGATTCGAATCACTGGCCGATCCGCGACTCCGCGATCTTGAGGTTTCGATGTGTTTCCCTCTGCTGGGTACTCTTTCGTATCGCCAGGTGCAACGCTTGCCCAAAGTTTGATGACGCGTGACGGGATCAACTTTGAATCGTTCGACGTTGATTCCTGGCAAAAGGCTGACGAACAGAGGGACGCGAAAAGGAATGCGGACAAAACAAACCCGAGTGCAAAAGCCAGAGGACTGTGGTGCCAACCCGCCAATCTACTAGCACAAGCAATTCCCAAACGGCGCATACTTCACCTCGATCTACACAGCAGTTCAAAGTAGTTTAGTAGTTCAAAAAACACAGTGACGCCAAGATGTACAGTGACGTCAAGATGTACAGTAACATCAAGATACAGTGAGCATAAGACGAGACAGCGGCCCGACCGGAATCCAAAATCACCCAGGATGCATTGTGCAAGGCGATTCTATTTACCTAGCTCGGAAAGTAGTTCAGCCATCTCTGCAGCGGCGTGCGGATTGTTTTGGGCACGAGCTTCTTCGATCCCATCGCGAAGCATGGTTCTGGCGTCTTCGGTCTTCTCCAGTTCGGCAAGTTGTTGAGCAGCCATAAAGAAGGCTGCGACGTATTTTGCATCGGGGGAATAGGCCAGTTCGCGTAACATCTCGATGCTCTCGTCGAGCGATCCTTCTTTCCTCAGTTCCATCGCCAATGTGTAGCGAAGGAACGCATCCTCAGGATCGTCCGCGAGCATGGCCAAGATTTTTTCTTTACGCGACATAGGTTTCCTATGGATAAACCAACACAAGGATTTTCGTCAAAAACAACCACTAGCAACCGTTACAGTGACTTATTGAAACTATACGAACCGGGTTGGCGAACTTCTACGGCGGGGGCATCACCCCATTCAAGCTTTTCCGGTAGGAGCGACATTTGACTGTCCTTGATGTCATCCCATCGAATAACTTCGCCGGAGTAAGCCGCTTCGCGTCCCATGATCGCCATGAGGGTACTCTTGCACATGTAATCGCCGTTGTTCAATGGTTTGCCTTCCCGAATGGACTTCATCAAGGCAACATGCTCGAGGTAATACATACTTGGCTTTTCTCCCGTGAATTTCCATGGGTTTTCACCGGTGATTTCATTTGCAAGAACCCGTGCGGTACCTTGGGTACCATAGACGTAGTCTTCGGTTTCGTTGAAACAATTCGGCATCTGTCTTGTGGCAGCATAGGTTTTTGTACCATCTGCCCATTGATAGACCACATAGAAGTGATCGTAGATATCTCCGTAGACCGAATCTGTGCGCACTTGTCGACCACCCATGCCATAGGCAAGGACAGGTGGAACGTCATGGTGCAACCACATCGACTTATCTAGCGAGTGAATGAATTGCTCTACGATGTGGTCTCCACTGAGCCAGCGATAGTACAGCCAATTCATCACTTGGTTATGCATTGGGGTCCAGAAGTCTTTGGGCTCGCGGATCCAGAGGGTTCCGGCAAGATAGTTTTCTTGGACAGAGATGATTTCACCGATCGCTCCTGAGTGAATCTTCTCGATGGTCGCTTGCACCCCTTTGTCGTATCGCCAGCACAAACCGGACACGAGCGAGAGTCCTTTTTCTTTTGCGGCTTCGCTAGCAGCCATCACGCGTCGTACACCAACAGGGTCAACAGCAACTGGCTTTTCGCAGAAAATGTGCTTGCCGGCCGCTACTGCAGCTTCCATCTGCATGGGGCGAAATCCAGGTGGCGTAGTTAGGAGAACCACATTGATGTCGGTTTCGAGGAGTTTATTCACCGCGTCAAGACCGGAGAAACACTGTTCGTCAGGAACAGCATATTGCTCACCCAGAGAGCGTTGGAGATTCCTTTTCGCTCCCTCGAGTCGATCGTCGGTAACTTCTGCGATTGCGGTCAAACGGCACCCAGAATCAGCGTCCATCGCATCCTTTGCCGCACCCGTCCCACGACCGCCGGCTCCCACCAATCCAACCTTGATGATGTCAGAACCTTGTGCGTGTACCGAGCGTTGAAAGAAACTTGTCGATGCGCTCAACGCAGCACCAGCGGCGATAAATTCTCGCCTTCCTAAAGACGCCCTTTGCGATCCTGTTGCTTGCTCTTGCGATGGGGAAGACTCCGAAACGTCGTTCGAATTTAATGCAGCTTGTTTTGGGGTTTCAGCACTCATGAAAGGATGGATCCTCGAGGGGTATCGAAACGGGCAAGAATGATTATTCTTTGCTGGAGGGAAGGTATCGGCGGGAGGGTTTACAGAGAATCAAAGGCTTACGGACCTCTTCGTAAAAACCCTTCCTCGGTTATAACCCAACCTCGGCGACATGCAACATAGTAACGTCAGATTCTCCGGGTAGAATTGGGGTTGTGTACCGGTCACTCCCAATAACAACGCTTTCGCGTGCGGAAAAACGCCTATTTTGCGATCTGTTCACTGGGCACAAGCATCCAACTGGCAAAACCTCCTGTGGAAAGCAATTTCCTGATCAATCCTTGTTGACCATACTTTCTTTACCACACCATCGAACTTTACCACACCAACGAAATTTACCAGACTAACGAAAAGCAATGATTGAAAACGACGATACCCCCACGAACCTAGAGGATGAATTGGGCGATGTTGAATCGCAAGGCGTGGGGGACTCACATGGGAAAGGACGATTTTGCGAAGCGGTTGACGAACAGCGGCTTGCAGCAGGACTCGCTTCGCCCCTACCGATTGAATTGGAGATTGGGTCTGGAAAGGGACTTTTTTTGATCCGGGCAGCCAAAGAGAATCCGCATCGAACTTTTATAGGGATGGAACTTGCCACCAAGTACGCGCGTGAAGCCCAAGAAAAGCTAGAGAAGGAAAGGATCACAAACGCCTGCTTTCTAGCTTGCGACGCGGTTGCCCTCATGGCCCAAGACATCCCTGACGGTTCCGTGGTTGCGGTGCACGTTTACTTTCCTGACCCTTGGTGGAAATCGAAACACAAGAAACGTCGTGTCTTGAGCGATGAAACCATCCGTAACATCGAACGAGTCCTGAAACCCGGCGGCGAACTGCATTTTTGGACAGATGTTCTGGACTACTATGAAATTGCGATCCCACGAATCGTGGAGCTGACGAAACTCAACGGCCCATTTTATGTTCCTGAGCCAGTTGCTGAACACAATATGGATTTCCGAACCCATTTCGAGAGGCGAACGCGTCTCAATGGCTTACCTGTCTATCGATCTCGCTTCGTCAAACCATCTTGATCCCCAATCCTTTTCTACTTACCTCCCTTAGGGCTCGGGAATGAACGGTCGCAATGCTTTGGATCGCTTCGAGTACTCCACCGCAACGATGGGAACGATCTTGCGTTGCAGTTTGTACGCCGAAGATGAACACCAAGCACAAGAATGGCTCGATGCGGGACTCTCGGAGCTTGAACGCTCTATCCCCGCGATCAACAACTACGATCCAACCAGTGAGATATCGAAACTCAACAAGCAACCTGGAACCCCGGTGCGGGTGTCCGACGATCTTTGGAACGCTTTGCAACATGCACAGCGCTGGTGGGAGCTTTCTCAAGGCACATTCGATGTGACTTTCGGCTCACTCTTTTCCCTGTGGCGGTCCGCTCGAAAGACGAAAATGCCGCCGAACAACGAAGAAGTTCAACAAGCATTGCGAACGACGGGATGGAACAACGTTCGTCTGGATGATCAAACGGTGACCATCTTGGTCGATGGACTGCAGCTGGACCTCTCTGGATTAGCAACTGGCTGGTTGATGGACCGAGCATTCGCTGCGATGGAGAATCAAGGTGCCCACAGTTTCCTTCTCGATATCGGTGGAGACATCCGTCTTGGGGCACCACCACCGGAGAAAGCGGGGTGGAAGGTCACCATCGCGGGACTCTCGAAAACTTCTTTACCTTTCATGGAGCTTTTCCTGAGCCAGTGCGCGATTACCACTTCAGGTGACCGCAACCAATCCCTCGAATTCCAGAATCGCCGCTATAGCCATCTGATTGATCCTCGCGTCGGCGAGCCGATGGAATTTCCTCAGAGCGCCACGGTCATCGCAAAAACAACGCTCGACGCTGATGCAGGTGCTACAGCGATGGCCATCCTAGGGCGTACCCTATCCGATGAACAATTTGCATCTTTACCTCTCGAAAGATGCCTTTATGTGTTCCAAGAGTCCAATGCGATCCAACAGGACAAGTTTTCCTCTCTTCTACCGGTTCGGTACCGAAACTACCAAACTAAGATGTGAAGACGTGAACTAAAACGCAATTTTGAGTTGAACCAGACGTACGAATTGAGGCCGAAAATGACATGTGTTGAGATTCTCAAAGAACTTCAGGAACTCGGTTCGGAGTCGTACAAACGTGTGATGCTAAAGCATGGTGCGAAAGAGCCGATCTACGGTACCAAAATTGGGGATATGCAAAAGATCGTGAAGCGAGTTAAGAAAGATTATCAACTTGCGCTCGAGCTTTACGATTCCGGAGTCTACGACGCGATGTACTTGGCAGGTCTCATCGCGGACGACGAGAAAATGACGAAGAAAGACCTTAAACACTGGTTGGCGAAAGCCTATTGTCGAACTCTTGCAAGCTGGACAGTGCCTTGGGTAGCTTCCGGGAGTCCCCATGGATGGCCTCTCGCGCACGAATGGATCGAATCGAAGAAGGAGCTTGTTGCGATTGCTGGATGGGGAACCCTTTCAAGTATCGTATCGGTGCGGCCTGATGACCAACTCGATCTCGATGGCCTGAAGATACTGATTGACCGCATTGTTTTGTCGATTGGCAGTGAGAGCGACTTGGTTCGTTATCAGATGAATTCGTTTCTGATTTCTGTGGGCACCTATGTTGCTCCCCTTACGGAGCACGTGCGGAAAGCCGCAAAGAAAATAGGGACTGTTACGGCTGACCTTGGAGATAACGACTGCCAAGTGCCGGACATTCGGGAAGTACTCGACAAGGTCCAGTCGAGGGGTGCGATCGGCAAGAAACGCAAATCGGCGAAGTGCTAAAGTGCCTCCCATCCGTTCCAACCAACCTACGCTTCGTAGGTCCGCTTTGCTTGTTGCCCGCTTCGGTAATTTGCTTGTGCCAAGCTATACAATCGCTGTCCATTCGGCGTAGGATATTCGCCTGTGATGCAGGCTTGGCATAAATGATCTCTTGGTAGATCGATAGCCCTTGCAATAGATTCCACTGGGAGATACCGCAGTGAGTCGCACTCAAGGCTTTCTGCCATCTTCTTCTGAACTTCGTCGGTTAATCCTGCATCCCCGAGAAACTTTGGCGCATAAAGTTCGTCGATGGTCGACATATCGATGCCATAGAAGCAAGGTGCGATGATTGGGGGGCAAGCTACCCGAACGTGGATTTCTTTTGCGCCACCAAGTTCACGAATCCTATTGAGCAAGACCTTCATGGTGGTCGAGCGGACAATGGAATCTTCGACCAGAATCACACGTTTCCCTTCGAGCACTTCTCGAAGCGGTGTGTACTTCATCGAAGCCTTTACTTTTCGAGCACGATTTCCTTCGATGAAGGTACGGCCGGAATAACGATTACGGATTAAGCCTTCGCGGCAAGGGATACGAAGACTATAAGCCATTGCATCTGCCGCAGCTTTGCTGGTATCAGGAACAGGAACAACGATTGTATCACTATCAATCGTGATTTCTTTACGTGCCAATTCAATCCGTGCCAGTTCTTCTCCTAACCGTGTTCGAGAGAGA
This sequence comes from Pirellula sp., assembly GCA_044344575.1. GTDB lineage: Bacteria > Planctomycetota > Planctomycetia > Pirellulales > Pirellulaceae > JBKCUI01. The sequence continues at coordinate 11,865 of JBIJCS010000015.1, forward strand.
TAAACGCTTCGATCATCCAAGGTACTTGCAACATTCGCGAAATAGATCCACTCGAAAAAGCAGTGCGCTGGATTTTGGGCTGAGGTATAGCTTCGCTGCTCGATCCCTTGCGGAGTGATCAACATACACCATCCGGGCTTCAGCGAATGGATCATCGAACGATCGAACCCAAGATTAAACAAAGCCACGCTTTCACTTGCCGCTGCAAACAGCGAACCATCGAATGCGTAGCACATTGGCTTGATCCCCTGAGGATCGCGAGCAAGCAACAACTCCCCTTTCGCAGTGAGGAGAGCAAGTGAATAAGCTCCGTCAAAATTCTTTGCAGCATTCGCAAATACGTCGATCAGCGAAAGATTGGGATTCACGGTAAGTTCTCGACCGATTTCATGCAGAATGATTTCCGTATCGGTATCTCGGGCGAGATGGTGGTCTCCTTCACGGGTGAGTTTTTCCCGAAGTTCAAGATAATTCGCAAGCTGTCCGTTGAAGCAAAACGAAAACCACTTGTGCTTGTGAATGTGTTGACGTTCGAAAGGTTGTGCGTAGTTTCGATCATCTTGGCCACAAGTTGCGTAACGCACGTGACCGATAGCCGCCGAACCGACCAATTGTTGCATGATCGCTTCGTGTTTCCCGCGATGCGAAAGGCGGAAAACTTCGCTGACCGTACCGATGTCTTTATGCGTCTCGAGCAACAGTGAACGATGCGGGTTGTAGCTGGTCATACCCGCAGCAAGTTGTCCGCGATTTTGGATGTCTTGTAACATCCTCGGAAGTAAATACGAAGTGGCTTCTTGACCTATTCCACTGCACAAAGGGCTCTCTGGTGCATTGGGAAGATGATAAACAGCCGCTACCCCACACTCGTGATGCAATTCACTCATACGAAAGCTTTTCACCAGAACGACGAACCGAAGCCAGAACGTGCGTCAGTGTACCCCAATCCTGCGGGTCGTGAAACGGCTAAAGTATTTCTTCGGAAGCTTGTTCGTCAGACTGCAGGCCCTACCGGGGGCAACGTCCAATTCGTATTTGTGTAATATTTGGAACACTGCATCAAACGAAGTGATTTTCTGCGGATGGGTTAGTCTGCAATTGTATCACTCGATGCGGTATTTCCGATGGAAACGATTTGGGGCTCCCGTTCACGCAAACGCCTAAGCTGACCGCAAGCGGCTTGGATTTCATCTCCTTTGCGTTGCCGAAACATCACGTTGATTCCGCCATCGAGGAGAACTTTTCGGAACTGGTGTACCGCAGAAGGAGTCGGGGTTTCGTAGGGCAGTCCTGGGACGGGGTTATAGGGGATTACGTTGAGCATCGCGGTTCGATGCCGTAATAAATGCACTAGTTCTAGCGCACAGGCTGGCGAATCATTCAGGCCGCCGAGCAACACGTATTCAAAGGTAAGACGACGTTTTGTCTTATCAAAGTACCGATCTGCTGCTTCCATGATCGCTCGTATTCCAATCGTTTGATTGACAGGTACGAGCCGATTTCGCAGAGGGTCGTTCGGAGCGTGCAAGCTGATTGCGAGGTGGTATGGAGCGTCTGCGGCGGCAAGTTTATCGATCGCGGGGGGTAAGCCGACGGTACTGATCGTGATCCTTCGCGGCGAGATCCCGAGTCCGAAATCGGAATCTTTGGCAACCCCAAGAGCATCGAGTACACGAGGCAAATTCGCTAGGGGTTCACCCATTCCCATCATCACAATATGACTCAATCGCTCGTCTGCGTCCAGCAAATGCTGCAGTTTGAGCATTTGTTCTAGAATCTCGCCACGGGTCAAATTTCTTTCGACACCATCGAGTCCGCTAGCACAAAATACGCAGCCCATCGCGCATCCAACTTGACTCGACACGCAGATCGATCGCCTTGGTCCATCGCGAAGTAATACGCACTCGATTCGCCCTCCATCAGCGAGTTGAAGCAATAATTTCTCAGTCCCATCACTTGCTTGTTGATGCGCGACCAAAGTCGTGCGAAAGAGTTCAAAATGCGTATCGAGTAGTTTTCGGAGATCTTTTGGAAGATCCGTCATGTCTTCAAATCGCTTCGCGCGACGTTGATACACCCATCTTTGGATTTGTGCGGATCGAAACTTTGGCCAGCTACGCTCGACCAACCAAGCTGTCAGTTTGTCGCCAGTCCAATCGAGCAAGTGCTCCCGTGCGACTTCCCCGGTAACCTCAACCTTCATTGACGCTTTATCCATGACGTTTTTCTCGGTGACGTTTTTCTCGGTCACGTTCTTCTCGGTCACGTTTTTCCCCGACGCATCTTTCTCAGGCACCGGCAAGTTCCCTCCATACCCTGCTGTTTTTTCATCTGTTTTGTTGACTGGGTCTACCACGCTACGAGACTCCCTGCGATTTTTTTCGAGGTTCATTCCGTTACTCCTAGCGGAATACCCGTACGGACTGGGACAGAGAATGCGAACTCCCCGCTCGCGATTATTCTACGGTACGGCGTGTTTTTAACCATTCAAAAACGAAGTCCCATAGTCCAGAAAAGACGAGAAGAAGGGTCGGTGGACGATCCGGTAACGTCTTTGCTGACGCGAGTTCTTGGATCGTCAGATAGGTTCGTGCGTCGAATAACGTTTGGATCGAGAACTCTTCTTGCATCTGCAGGGCGATGGTTAAATCCGCCAACACTCCATCCGGGGATTTCCCACGGATCAGAGCGATTTCACCCAGACGGTACCCATGCTTAACCAACCGCACGGTCCATTGCCAGTCGGAGAGAACTGAAACACCGCTGGAAGTCTGCGCTGCGTCCGAACTTTCTGGAGTAGGCATTTGATCGGGTGGACGAACCGCAGAAGCACCTTCTGAATTCGAAACACGGTTCAAGTTATCGGGTTGCGAATTCTGAGAATCCATCGACGGCGCAATTGCTTCTATCGGGCTTTCTCTTCCTGCTTCAGTCCGTCCGCTCGATTCATCCTGCGAGGACTCCCATTGAACATCCCGTTGTTTCGCGGTCTGCTTTGGCAATTCCAGTTCGCTCCCCGTTGCTTGCGATGCTTGCCAAGCTACTGCGAAAAAATCCACGACAGCCTTTGGGATTACCGAAGCATCGACCTTACCGCGTTTTCCAAGTTCTGTGATCACTAGTGTTTGTTTACCAAGCTTGAAATCTGCTTGAGCAAGTAGTCCCGACTCCTGCATCGTTTCAAGGGCTTGACCGGAATGCGTTTTTTTCCATGCGCTGAGCAGACCAAATTCAGCCAGTCGTTCCAGGCGTAGCCCTGTGACCGCTTTACTTGCTGTTCCTGCGAAATGTTGAGCTAAGACGGTTTTGCTCAAATACCCGTGCGTTCGCTCGATCGCCGCAAGCATCACTTGGATTGTCTGAATGGCTTTCCGGCCGATCTCTGGCGATATTTCGGTTGGAGCCTTTTTGGATGCTGGGCTCTTTTTTTTGCCAACACCTACGGAATTCTTGGTTTCGTTCGACATTCCTCCAGGATCATTGGCAAGAGCGTTGGTCGAATTGGTTTCTGTAGTGCCGACAAAGAGAACAGCTGTTGGCGGCACGCCAACTTGATCTCCCAATGCAAGCCCCGCATTGGCTTGAATTTGGATCACCGTATCCGCTGGTGCTGCAGAGACGACAGGTTGCGGTGGAGCGACCGATATTTGTTTCGGTACTCTTGGCCAACCGGAGCGGCCTTGGCAGCGATCACAAATTTTACAGTCACTTGCAGATGCATCTCCAAAGTACATCAAGATGGTCTTTTGCCGACAGGATTTAGTTCGAGCGAAAGCGACCATCTGATCGAGTTTTTCGTAATCTGCCTTTTTCCTTGCAGCCAGGGCCGCATGATCGATTTTCAGATCATTGAAATGAACATCTTTACGTCGGAAGTGAATAGCGCGTCCGCGAAAAGGGGGAACGTATTCGAAATCCTCAAGTTTATTCAGTTCGCGAAGATGACGATTCATCGTATCGCGATCCATCTGCAACTGCTCCATCATCCATCTCGGATGAATGTAGACAGCTTCGTCTCGTCGATCTCCAATTGCTTTTTCGATGGTTCGCATCACGCTACGCCTTGCGGTCGCATCGCGGGGTAGAAGATCGATAAAGGTGGACATTCGGCTAGAAAGTCGAAACATTGCAAGTCCACCGGCAACTTCCAAGCGTTCCAGAACGCCGGTGCGGCTGAGAATTTGCAGGGAGGAATTTACGGCTTCGGCGGTCGCGGAGCGTCCCAGATTCTCTTTGATCTCATCAGCCGTTAACTCGATAGGGTCTTCTTCTCGCTCAAGCAGGAATTCGTAGATTTCTTGGAGAACTTCTTTCGAAGGATTCGCATTTTCGATGAAGAACTCTTGGATATAACGGTCTTGAGGACTGAAGAGCAGTACACACTGGGACAGCAGACCGTCGCGGCCCGCCCTTCCGGCTTCTTGGTAGTAAGCTTCCAAGGTACCAGGCATGTTGTAATGGATCACGTATCTAAGATCAGACTTGTCTATTCCCATTCCGAACGCATTGGTGGCAACAATTGCTTTGAGTTTTCCTGCCATGAATTGGTCTTGAACATGCTTGCGCTGTTCCGGTAGCAAGCCGGCGTGATACGCTGCGACGGGAAGCTTTAGGTCTTCTGTGAGCTTTTCGACAAGCGACTCGCAGCGTTTGCGAGTCGCGACATACACGATGCCCGACTCGTCTCGTTTTTCAAGAAACTCAACGAGTTGCTTGTCTTTCTCTCGATCGCTCATGCAATAGACAGAACCGAAATACAGATTATCTCTTGCAAAGCCGGTAATAAAGGTTCGAGCGTTTGCAAGCTGCAAACTATCCAGAATGTCTTCACGAACTCTTGGAGTCGCCGTTGCCGTCAATGCGATTGTCTGAACGTATCCAAGTGCTTCACGGAATTTTCCAACTCTCTGGTAATCGGGGCGAAAATCATGCCCCCATTCGCTGATGCAATGGGCTTCGTCAATCGCAAGCAACTGGATCGGTGTCGCCCGGATCGCATCGAGAAAACGCTGGTTGCGAAGTCGTTCTGGTGCCACATAAACCAACGAGAATTTCCCAGAGGAAACTTGATCCAGTCGATCCGATTGTTCTTGAAGCGTCAGGGAGCTATTGATCAAGGTCGCCCGAATCCCCCGCCGTTCCAGTGCGTCGACTTGGTCCTTCATCAGGGCGATCAATGGAGAAACGACGATGGTAAGCCCCGGACGAACGAGACTGGGGAGTTGGTAACAGAGGCTTTTACCACCTCCGGTGGGCATAACGCATAGGCAATCTTTGCCGGAGATAATATGCTCGATCACTTCTTTTTGCCCACGTCGGAAAGTCTGCAAGCCAAATTTGGCTAATGCATCCGATAAATCGAGGGAGGCGGCGGATCCTGTCATGTGGGACGGTGCCTTAAGGCGAAAATAGAAGCGGATTTGTGTTGTGATTGGTATCTGCGCATCGGCAGGCTCACATCGAGTCGGTCTTCGTGTAAGGGGACCCCCAACAGATACCTTTCGATAGTGTAGCGAATTCCGCCATTTAGGGCACGGACTGACCAACCGATTCCCGGTCGGGATCAGTCCGTATCCGAAACGATAGGAAAGCCACTCGTGCCCCGGGCTCATGCGGCGACTTTCACAAAGAAATCAACTTTGCCGTTTGGGAACCCTGGGGTGAACATGGTAAACTATAGGGGCCCGGCAGGATGCTGGCTTCTCGTTGTCACCTCGCCCTTATCCTTGAAATGATCAGCACTTGCGAATGACCAGCCACACCGATCGATTTCAGCCAAAGTTATCCAAGCCCCATAGGCTCGAGATGGAATCAACTTCCCGCCGGGTCCCCTTCAACGACTTCCTGATTGTCAAGCAACGACAGTCGTGGCTTGTTCGCCCCTCCCACGCTGTAACTGCATGGTTATTGCGAACCGGCTGGTTACCGGTGGCACGATTAGGAGTGATCACATCATGCGTATTTACGCAAGCAATCGCACAGGACCCATTCGGCGATGAGTCCGTTGGAGGAGGCGTCGGGGCAGTTCAAGCCCCGAACAATTCCACGTCACGCTCACCGATCGACCCCAATGAAACCAATGCCGTAGTTCGGTCTCTACGAGCAAATCCTCCCTCTACGGCGAAGGAGTTTGGGAAAGCGATCGATTGGATGACGCGTATCCGTCGATGGGATGAAACAGGTTATTGGTTAGATACCATTGGAAAAATGGAATTGAATGGCCCGATGGCCATCGAGATTTTACAATCAGCCGGTGCGCGTGCTTGGGGGGCTATCGAACGAAACGCCAACGCATTTCAACCCTCACAACTTCAACTCATCGCCAAACTCCGCAAGCTAGCCGACGATGAGATCCATGCCCCAGCCACGCTTGAGAAACATGTCATCCGATTAACCAGCCCTGATCAATCGGAGCGGCTCAAGGGATACGACGGATTGCGTTCGGCAGGGAATGCCGGAATTGCTGCTATTCTCGACGCAGTCATGCGTCCCAATGGCTTAACACCAACTCCATCGATGGTCGAGGCCTTTTCGTTGCTAGGCCCACAAGCCACCAGAGCTTGGCAAGCTGCAATGACAATCCAAAGCCCAGATGCGCGAGAACGTTTGATTCAGCTCGTAGAACGCGCCCCTCAACCAGATATGGGCCCTGAGCTATTGACCGCTTTGCACGATACTTCGCTCAAGGCAAAAATCAGACAAGGAATTACGGACGCATTGATTGCACGCGGCAAGTCAATTCCGACTCCATCGCAATCGTATGAATACGGTGTAACAACGCTCCATCGAAGCCTCGACCAATATCGCCAACTACTCAAGCTTAACGATGTCCAAACTCAGTCCGCTTGGGATCTTGCACAAGATGGCCAAGGTGTTCAGGTCACAGATGCGAACCCAGCAGAGATCGCATTGACGAGAGCGGCGCAAGCGGCAGTCGTCACGTTGCGTGCGGAAGCATCCAGTGATACGGTGTCCGCGAAAGCACTAGCTGCGGTGATGGAAAAACTTTCTCGTAGCGGAAGCGAGGATTTGACCAAAGCGAGTGTATTTCAAACACTACTCCCGGAATCCATCCGCGATAGCCATGAATTTGCTTGTTTGATATGGGATGCAGCGCAGGAAAACTCGCTACGGGGCGCGCAAGCACTTGCAGCGTCAAATCTCGCACGATGGCAGGGAAAGCTATTACCGCCCCCAGTTCGAGAACGCTTAGTTGCCGCGTGTGAATCGGGAGACCCACATGTTCGTTATCCCGCAGCGATCGCCTTGATGAACACCATGATCGATCAGCGCTCACAAGACGCCATCAGCCAAGCGACGATCAATACCGTCTCGACCGTTAGCTCGACGACAAATCGGATTGCATCGCAGACAGACAACCGAGATACCGCGAGCGATCCAACGTTGCCGATTGGTTTTCAAGGCTCCAGTCGTGTTGATTTCGTTGGGAGAGAGATGCAACGGTTGATGGCAGAACCAATGGTCATGATCGTTGGCGCAAGCCCGTCTTTGCGTTCCCATATGCACCAGCTTGTTGATCAAATGGGTTTCCGATACTTTGAGGCCAGTTCGGTGGACGATGTTTTTTCCGCCATGAGGAACGCCACACCTATAGAAGCGATAGTGATACTGGATCATCTTCGGGATATGGATTTAGGGCAACTCGTCCAGCGTGTTCGGGCCAATCCGTCGACTTCGACCGTCCCGATTGCGCTACTTGCTGATTCTCTGAGCAGTTTAGAGCACTCGGTTGCGATGAACGACCCTGGGGTCATAGTGGGGGCAGTTCCGCCATCTCTGGAGGCTTTCGGGGACATAGTACACCGCATGGATAACATCTTGGCCTATCCGAGAGCAACTCCGGAGGATAGGGTGCGATGGAAAGAAAACGCAGCAAATTACTTCCGGCAACGTGATCCTCAAGGACCGACGCTGGATCCGACGGGTGTATCGATTCGGTTAGCGGACACCCAATCCGACCAGCAAAATTTATTACGAATAGCGGCGGATGCAGAGTTGCCGGCCAAAAGACGCGAGCAAGCAAGCCAAATTTTTGTGCAATCCGTGCAAAGATTTGGGCTGTTGATCTCTACCGATATGATCAATGCCCAGTACGATGCTTATAACACGCGCGGGGAAACCGAGCCGGTCACCCGCCTCGTCGTTGGGAAGATCTTAGACGCCATCGACGCGGAGTACGGCCGTGGGACATCGAACGCCCCATAGGCATGGCTTGCGTGAAGAATTGACCGGCGTAAGGCAGAGACAGTCGGTTCGCGATGACGCAAGCAGGGCAACACGAGGGACAATACTGGGGGGGGACGCGCGAGTTCCTTCCGGGAGTCATCGGTTCTTCCCCTGCGATGCAGAAAATCGCGTTCTTGACCAAGCGAGTTGCCAAAACCAACGCATCGGTGCTGTTGCTCGGGGAAACGGGAACGGGCAAAGAAGTAATTGCCAATGCGATACATCAATTGAGTCACCGTGTTGGCGGCCCTTTCGTGAAAGTCAACTGTGGGGCCCTGAGTGAAAGCTTGCTTGAGAGTGAATTATTTGGGCACGTCCGTGGAGCGTTCACCGGTGCGGTGGGAAACCGTGCCGGGCGATTCGAAGCGGCTCATACTGGGACTATCTTTCTCGATGAAATCAACAGTACATCGAGACATCTTCAGGTGAAGCTTTTGCGTGTACTTCAGCAGAAGCAGTTTGAGAGGGTCGGTGATACAGAGACAGTCACCGTCGATACTCGCTTGATTGCAGCGAGTAACAGAGACCTTGCGATTGAGATTCGAGAGGATCGGTTTCGAGAGGATCTCTATTGGAGGCTGAATGTTGTTCCCATCGAACTGCCTCCATTGAGACAACGGCGGGAAGACATACCGTTGCTCGTTTCACATTTCCTGAAGGTCTATAGCGAGCAGAATGAGCGGTTTGTGGTTCACATTCAGCCCGAGGCGATGACAGCGCTTCAGGACTATCACTGGCCAGGGAATGTTCGCGAATTGCAGAACTACGTTGAACGCGTTGTTGTCATGTCAGAGTCCGATGAGTTGACAATGGATTTGTTGCCGGGTGTTGTCACCGGTAGCGAACCCGTACACGATTTCGTTGGAGCACAAAACTCGAGCCCCCCGGATTTTGATACCTTGACCAAACAAGTCGTTTCTGAGGGGTTAAAACTTGCTAAACCCGAACAAAATGACCTGCACGCGATGATCGTCGATCGTGTTGAACGGGAATTGATTCTTCAGGTACTCCAGAATTGCGGGAACGTGCAGACCAAGACTGCCACACGTTTGGGGATCAACCGAAACACTTTGCATAAGAAAATGAAAGACTACAATCTCGAAGAGAATGAGTCATCCGATTCATGATGCCCCTAAAGGACACAGCAATGCCTGAGAGATTCAGTAGTATCCAAGCTGCGGTTAATGCGGTTGCGGCTGGAAAAGTGGTAATCGTTTTGGATGACGAGAATCGCGAGAACGAGGGTGACTTTGTTTGTGCAGCGGAGCTTATCACACCGGAAACGGTCAATTTTATGCTCTCCGGACACGGTCAGCTTTGTTGTTCGATCCTTCCAGCGACCGCCAAGCGACTGGAATTGCGCCCTTTGGTTGAGACAAATACCTCTCCCTTGACCACGGCGTTCATGACCCCGGTCGATCACGCGGGCTGCAAGACAGGAATCACGGCAGGGGAGCGTGCAGAGACGATTAAGCGACTTGCAAGCGAGCACACGGAACCTGCGGACTTCGTCAAACCGGGCCACGTGTACCCGCTCTTGGCGATGGAGGGTGGGGTTTTGCGTCGGGCTGGCCATACCGAAGCGTCCGTTGATCTAGCCCGCATGGCTGGTTTAGCGCCTGCAGGAGTCTTGTGCGAAATCCTCAACTCTTCTGGCGACCGTGCGACTCGCGATGAACTGGTGGAACTCGCACGCAAGCACCAGTTAGAGATTATCACTGTCGAGCAATTAATCGCGCATCGTCGAGTGAACGAGAAACTCGTAGCCCGAGCGTCGCAGTGCAAGCTACCGACGAAATACGGGCAGTACCATGTGGTGGTTTACACCGTGCAGTTCGAATCACAAGAACCCATTGCATTGACCTTTGGGGACATCACGGCAGACCTTCCCACCGCACCGCTTGTCAGAATGCATAGCAGTTGCTTTACCGGCGATCTCATTTCCTCTCTGCGCTGCGATTGTGGTGATCAACTCCATTTAGCACTCGATGCGATTGCGAAAGAAGGGCGAGGAGTCTTGGTTTACCTTCCCCAAGAGGGACGAGGCATCGGACTGGCCCAGAAAATTCGGGCCTATGCATTGCAGGACGACGGACTCGATACCGTGGAGGCTAACCATCGCCTAGGCTTTAAAGCGGACATGCGAGACTACGGGGTAGGGTTGCAAATTCTCAAGGATCTTGGACTGCGAGAAATCCGGCTTCTCACGAATAATCCCAAGAAAACAGAAGCATTTAATCTTCGTGGGTTCGACTTGAAGGTAGTCGACCAAGTTCCAATCATCCCCCCTGTGAACGAACACAACGCGAATTACCTTGCTGCAAAACGGGATAAAATGGGGCATCTGCTCCCCTAAATCCCAAAATTAACGCCTTCGGCCCATCAAGGATTGGACGGGTAGGTCTCTGCCGCAGGAAAGTTCTCAGTTGTCAACGTACCTCAGATGCGACGTTCATAAATCCTCGATTATTTTCCCGATCTAGGTACCCACTGACCACTGGAAATCGACTACGATAACCCGGCGTCGTCTGAGGATTGTCAATTTGCGATCTCCTCCTGATGTAGCTCTTCTCATCTAATATCCTTCTCGGTCTCCCACCATGAATCGCGATATCCTTCTCGTTTCGGCATTCGAAATCGACCGCTGGGGACTCTGCGCGCTGAGTAATCCAGTACGTCGGTGTCGTTTTCATTCGGTGTATTCGCTTCAAGCGATTTCCGAATTGCTTCAGAACGCCACACCCGATCTCGCCTTGATCGACCTCGAGTTCCTTCCGCATCAACCGCTGGATTGCATCCATGATTTGCGCACGAGGCATCCGAATCTGCCCACATTGCTTCTATCACGCATCGAACATCCGCAAATATATCTTCGCGCTGCAAACCTTGGAGTGCTCGGAGCGATCAGCAAAACCGAGAAGCCAGAAGAGATTTGGAAGAAGTTTGAAACCGGTTTTCGTGGGGAGGTCTTATGGACTCGCGATGAACTACGTCGACTTGCCGTCTGTTCCGCTGCCCTTCCTCCGGAAAAAGTTTGTTGTATCCCGTTAACCATCCGAGAACGGGATGTGCTTACCCGATTAGCGAACGGATACAGCAATCGGCAGATCGCTGACGAGTTGAAAATCAGTTATGAAACAGTCAAAGAACACGTTCAGCACATCCTGCGCAAGCTTAGCGTGACGGACCGCACGCAGGCTGCGGTGTGGGCGGTACGTAATAAAATCGTCGCAAACGACTCTGTTCCTACGCAGCTGTTTGGTTACGGCCAACAAAACTAGAACATGGTCTTA
>JBIJCS010000149.1:0-9607 GCA_044344575.1 Pirellula sp.
CAAGGCAGGGCAGGGGCGGGTCTTCTACACGAACTTCGGGCATCGAGAAGATACATTCTCCAAGCCGGCAATTCTCAAGCATATGCTTGACGGAATCCAATATGCACTCGGAGATCTAGAAGCAGACGCCACCCCGACCGATCAAGCGGGTGTGAAGAATGCTGCGTTGGCACCTAATCGTGAAGAAGCGAAAAAGTAATCGCCCTGCAGTTCGGCATTAGTAAAAGCAGGCCTTCAATGAGCAGGCCTACAACGAAGAAAGGCAACCCAATCCAGGTTGCCTTTCTTCATTTATGTTCATGGAGGATAAGCCGATTCGCAATCCGGCTTATTCGATCCCATTGCGATCTATTGGAAAGACTTTCCGCAACCGCAAGACTTGACCGCATTCGGGTTATCGAACGTGAATCCTTGACGCTCAAGGCTGGAGTACCAGCCGAGGGTGGTACCATCGAGAAGCAACGCACTCTTCTTGTCGACAACGACATTCACACCGTTTTGCTCGAACTTGGTGTCCTTGGCCTCATCGTATTTGTCGTCGAAATTCAGCGAGTACTCGAAACCGCTACATCCTCCCGCGACGACTCCAACACGCACGAACGTGTCGTTCCCAAGCTGGGCGTCATTGTGGGCTCGTTTCAGCTGCTCGGCAGCTTCGGGTGTTACCAAAATCGCCATATGTGACCTCTATCCTTCAAATCCCAAAAAAACTAGCCTTGAAATTCCAACGAGAACTCGGCTGGAAACCCTTCCGAAGCGGACAAAATCCAAGAACTTCTGGGGCTCATCCATCCGACTCTTATATTACGCCATTGAACCTGCAAATGACAAGTCAAAAATCACTTCACAGAATCTGATTCGCTTGCTATCCTTATCGGCCCGTCGAAAAAAGGGGGAAATGCCCCATCGATTCTCAGCAAATCCTTGGGTTTAATGAGGATCCCCGACGGGATCGTCGGTACAGGGAGGGAGTTGACCCCAACAGGTCAGCTTTTTTGATTAGAAAAGCAAATACTAGGAGCGTTTGAGAACCATGGTCAAGCCACACCGCAAACTGAAAAAAGCCAACCACGGCCAACGTGCCGCGAACAGCAAGGCACGCAAAGCAAAGCGACGCAAGGTACGAACCTAGTCTGCGAGATCGCTCGTGCCAGTAAAGAATTTCATCGTCGACCTCGATACGATTGACTTCAGTCGTGTCGTTGCCAATTTGGACGAGATTCGTAAGTACAATCCGCAACGCTTCGAAATGGAGCAGTTGACGGCGATTGTCTTTGAGGATCCCTATGAGGTAGTGTGCGTTGGCTACAAAGACGTCGGCCAGGATGAATTCTGGGTTCGGGGCCATATGCCTGGGATGCCGCTCATGCCGGGCGTTGTCATGCTCGAGGCTGTCGCTCAAGCATGTTGTTACTGTGCGCACAAATTTAAGTTGCTTGGGGACTCTATTGTTGGTTTTGGTGGGCTTGAAGAAGTCCGTTTCCGAGAACCAGTCCTACCCGGGGATCGTTTGGTAGTGATGTGCAAATTGCTCAAACTCCGAAAACCACACCTTCTTGTTTGCGAATTCCAGGGCGTCGTCGGCAATCGCATTGTCGTCGAAGGACAATTGAAGGGGATTCCAATCCCTACGGACGCGTTGAAACAGGGTTTATTGCGTTGATCGTTCGCCTCGGCCGCGACGGTCATGGAGGCGAATAATGCTACGTCTTGATTGTGCGTATGGGACTTCCGTACTCGGTCTTTCGTTGATGACCTTCTTGAGTATGTTGACGATTGAGATGCTTGGACATCCCGCTGCGTTGACCGCCCAAGAGTCGGTTTCGGTCTCGGTACCCGGCCATGCCGCTTATGTCGTCCCAGATCCATGGGGGGCTCGCGTGCGCGAAGATCGGGGCGTCCGGTGGGATTCTGCAGCACAGAGCATTCAATGGACGGGTCTGTTTCGCAACGGAGGCCAAGTTCACGTCGAGGTGCATGCCGTTTGTTCCGAAGATCAAGCCAAGCACTTGGAAGTGATGGTTGCTGATTCGGGGCTTGTTGTTAATTCGGGGCTTGTTCTCCAGTCACAGCAACTGATGGGAGGGGACGCAGCCCTCGAAGGAATGCGAAGGTTGGATTTTGGGAGCGTGGATCTACAGATCACCGACCCGAAGTATGTGACGTTTCAGTTACGCGCACAATCGACCGAGTCAGGGGATTCGTCTTCCATTTCGAAAGAGTCTCCAGTCCGTGTGCTACAACTGCATCTCGACGGACCGGCAACCAAAGAAGTCCATTTCAATCTCAAAGAACGCCGAAACGCCGCATCGGTTCACTTGAACTACGTCGTTGATCGTGAAGCAAAGATTGACGCGTTCTACACCGAGGTGCAAGGAGTCGAAGATCCGGTCGGCACATTCTACATGGCGTGTGGATGGCACCGAGGTTACTTTGGGATGCAAGTCAATTCAGAAAAAGAGCGGCGTATCATCTTTAGCGTCTGGGACAGCGGGAACGAAGACAAAGACCGTGATAAGGTTGCGGATGAAAATCGTGTGCGTCTTGTCGACAAGGGAGAGGGGGTCTTTAGTGGGGATTTCGGTAATGAAGGTACCGGTGGCCATAGCCACTTAAAGTACCCTTGGAAAACGGGATCCACTCAGCGATTCTTAGTGACTGCACAAGCCACTGATACCACGCACACGACGTTCTCTGGCTACTGGTTTCATCCCGAGAAAATGGAGTGGATGCTGATCTCGGCTTGGAACGCGCCGAAAGAAAGAGGTTACCTTCGCGGTTTACACAGTTTCAGCGAGAACTTTCTTGGCGAGAATGGACATCTTCCTCGCAAAGCTCTTTATGGGAACTCTTGGTATCGGTCGGAGAACGGAACTTGGCGAGAGATCAGAACTGCCAAATTCAGTCACGATCAAACTGGAAAGGCGGATCGATTGGATCGAACGATGGGGATCGAAAACAATCGATTCTTTCTTCAGCACGGTGGATTTCTCGAAGGCTATACGGAGTACGGTGTGCCATTTACGCGAGAGCCGGGCGTGGAACCGCCCGTCGATATCGGCGCGCTTCTACCGAAACAATCCTCAAGTAAGTAGCCTGCCTATTGGGGTTGGACTTGAAAAAACATCTCATGTACCGCATCCCCAATGGCATTGAGTTTGCATTGGAAGTGATCGATGAATTCGTGAAGTCCTTCCTTCATCACCTCGTCGATATCCAAGAACTCAAACTCGGCTCGCAAGCGACCGAGGAGTTGCTCCGGGCGATTATGGAAGTTCCCTTGGTTCCCTCCCGTGATCTGCAATAGCGAGCGTTCCGCTAGGGAAATGCAGAAGCGAACCGCACGTGGAAAGTCGCGGTCTAACAAGAGAAACGCAGCGACAAGACGAGGGGACAAAACACCGAATCTGCGACGATACATTTCCAGCGCGCTGGCGCTTTTGAGTAACATGCCCCACTGGCTGATGTCCAACGATGTTCCCACGTCGTGCGCGCTGGGGAGAAGCAGGAAGTACTTCACATCAAGGATTCGAGAGGTTTTGTCCGCACGTTCTAACATGGCACCCAAACGACCGAAATTCCAAGCTTCTCCGTGGGACATTGTGCCGGAGACAACCCCTTCGATCAAATAGCCGAACTGTCGAACACGCGTGAAGAAGTCGAAGGGAGAATCGATGGCTCGTGAGTCATTGCGACTGTCTCGCACGAACAAATAGAACTTGTTGAGCTCTTCCCACATTTGGGAACTGAGCATCTCACGACTTTGCCTCGCGTTCTCCCGTGCGTACTGCAAACAAGAAAGAATCGAGTTCGGATTCGATTCGTCGAAGGTCAAAAAGCGAATGACATTCTCTTGGGTTACGCAAGGATAGAGTTCCTCGAAGCACGCTTGGTCCCCCGTCGTATAGATAAGGGCTTCCCACTGATGCTCAAGATGATCTCCGAGTCCCAAGGTTAGGTTGAGCGTTACGTCAATAAACCGAGCAACATTTTCTGCTCGTTCGGTATATCGCCTCATCCAAAAAATCGAATCTGCTACACGAGATAACATGTCTCGCCCTGTCTGTTGTTTGTCTCAATATGGTCAAATGTGTTTAAGCTGCATGATGTCCTAAACGGAGGGCACCCTTCAGCAAAATTCGGTCTCCTAGCGTGCCGAGTCCTCGCGAAGGACCCACGTATCCTTACTCCCTCCACCTTGGGAGGAATTCACGACCAGTGAACCCTTGACCAAAGCAACGCGAGTCAGGCCACCAGGGACGATGTAGATGTCTTCGCCGTAGAGAATGTACGGTCTGAGATCAACGTGCCGTCCTTCCAGGATGTCGCCGCACAAGGTCGGAACCGTGGAAAGAGCCAGCATCGGTTGCGCGACGTAGTTTCTTGGATTCGATGCAATCAGTTCGCGATAGGTGGCCAATTGCTCCTTCGTCGCACGTGGTCCGAGCAAGATGCCATATCCTCCTGATTCATTCGCAGGCTTAATCACCAATTCGTCGATATGCTCTAACACGTATTTCCGCTCCTCCGGATCGGCACACATGTATGTCGGAACGTTAGGCAATATGATCTCTTCCCCGAGGTAGTACCGTATCATCTTGGGCACATACGCATAGACTGCTTTGTCATCCGCAACTCCGGTGCCCGGTGCATTGACCAAGGCAACCCTGCCATTACGGTAGACCTCCATCAATCCACGAACTCCCAAATGAGAATCAGGTCGGAGTACTTCTGGATCAAGAAAATCGTCATCGATGCGTCGATAGATTACGTCGACACGTTTCAGCCCTCGCGTTGTCCGCATGCAAACATAACCATCATGGACGACCAAGTCCGGGCCTTGAACGAGTTCCACACCCATCTGCTGCGCGAGAAAACAATGTTCGAAGTAAGCCGAGTTGTAAATGCCTGGTGTCAGTACGACAACTGTCGGATCCCGGACTGTCGGAGGTGCAACATACTGCAACATCTTCAATAGTTGCTCCGGATAAGATTCAACCGGAAGAATACTGCGTCCCTCAAAGAGCTGCGGAAACGTTCGCTTCATCACCTCTCGATTTTCAATCACATACGACACACCCGATGGACACCGTAGGTTGTCTTCGAGTACATAGATTTGGCCATCGCCCCCACGAACTAAGTCCGTACCGGTGATGTGACACCAGATCCCTCGCGACGGATTCATCCCGTGCAGTTGCTTGAGGTACCCTTTACTCGTTGAGATCATCTCCACCGGCATCACACCATCGCGAACAATCTTCTGTTCGTGGTACATGTCATCGATGAACATATTGAGGGCCCGAATGCGTTGTTTCAGCCCAGCTTCTACCATTCGCCATTCTTTTTCTTGAATCACACGCGGGATCAAATCAAACGGCCAGATCTTTTCTGTGCCCGAGGCGTGTCCGTAGACGTTGAAGGTGATCCCCATGTTGAGCAACTCATGATCGGCCGCTCGTTGACGCTTCTGCAACTCGCCAAGAGGCAAGCCTCGCAATCGATCTGCAAGGAACTCCAGCCCCGGACGCGGAATTCCGTCGACGCGAAACATCTCGTCGAAGAAACCCTGGCAGTCGTATTTGCCGATCAAGTCGGAACCATAGCGGTCACTCGCACCATAAAGCGATCCGCCTTGAGCCTGCTGGGCTTGCATCGGTGTCGGTTCTTGACTCATCGCTTCCTCTTCTTCTTTGGATTCGTTTTCCACAACCCCACGCATGCACTGCAACTCTCCCAGGGATTCCCAAAGCAAAACAGTAGTTCTTGGCGTGGCATGCTATGCCCGAGTGCCCAAAAACTGTGCTGGAATCCTGCGACTTGCCCGCCTTGAGTGCAACGGGCGGGCATCCGTTTTGATAATACAGCTTGATCGGCTCCAGAACTCTTGTGGAAAGGGTCTAAAACCTTGCATAATCCTAAAAATCGGAGCGATTAGCCCCGCCGTAGCGGGGAGGGTCCGACTGAAAACCAAGTTCTGGTTTCCGCAAAACGTAGTAGCAAATTACGAGCCAGCGCACTAGGGCGCACTGTCGCACTTCTGTAGTTAGCGTAAAGCAACCTGCATTCGAGCCGTTCTCACGCAAAGGAGCAAAGTCACACAGACAATGCCGATCAACCCCTCGTAATCAAGTACGCCTCCGGCTGACTGCTAAACGATTTGACTGCGCAGAACTCCCGTGGTGCGTTCAATTGTTTTCGGTCTTCTTTGCGTCTTTGCCTCTTTGCGTGAGACATTTTCTTTGCGTGAGATAGGCGATGTCATCCTGGTACGCCTTCGGCTGACTGCTAAACGGTTTGGGGGACGTCATCGCATCAAGTCTACGACTGCGAATCGTCGATTCGGACTTGTACACTCTGTCGATGCGCCGTTAATCCTTCACGCTCGGCAAGCTCCCGAACGTGCGGCTCGATATGCCGCATCGCGTCATAGTCAAATTGCACTTCGCT
The DNA here is from genome assembly GCA_044344575.1 of Pirellula sp. Classification (GTDB taxonomy): domain Bacteria; phylum Planctomycetota; class Planctomycetia; order Pirellulales; family Pirellulaceae; genus JBKCUI01. Next base: position 6,448 of record JBIJCS010000149.1, read on the forward strand.
GTAAGAACGCAAAAAATGGTTCGCAGAAAGCCCCGACGCCCACCGGGCCGTTCCTCCCGTCGGTAGAACGTGCGAAGGTCCCGCCGCGTAATCCCCTAATGCTACGGGGGTGAAGTGCCCCTTGAAAATTGCACCGGCATTGCGAATCCTCTCGGAGAATCGATCCGGTTCCTCAACGGATATCTGAAGATGCTCAGGAGCCAAGCGATTCGTTAACTCGATAACCTCATCTTCATTGCGACAGCAAATGCTTGCACCGTAGTCTTGCAGTGATCTTCTCGCCAGATCAGCACGCTCCAATCCTGCAAGCTGTTTTTCGATTTCAACATCGATGGAGTCAAGAACCGTTTCCTCCGTCGACAATACAATGCTCGAACCCGGGGAATGTTCCGCCTGTGCGATCAAATCCGAAGCAGCAAAACTAGGTCGAGTCGATCGATCCGCTAGCACGACAACTTCGCTCGGGCCAGCAATCGAATCGATGGCAACTGTTCCGTACACATGCCGCTTTGCCAACGCCACAAACATGTTTCCCGGACCTACGATCATGTCGACGGCAGGGATCTGGGGGATTCCATAAGCAAGGCTGGCGATCCCTTGGGCTCCACCCACTGCGTACACTTCAGTTACCCCTAGCTCATAGCAAGCGGCAAGCAACTCCGCGTTGTACGCGCCGAATGGGGTTGGAGGAGCCATGACGGCGATTTGCTCGACGCCTGCCACCAACGCCGGAATCGCAGTCATGAGCAAGGTGGATGGATAAGCCGCCGCGCCACCCGGGACACAAATTCCTATGCGTCGCAACGGCGTGTATCGTTGCTTAAGGATCTCTCCACGTTCACCACGGCATGTTGTGTCGCGATGAAGTATCGCGCGTTGAAACCCTTCAATATTGCGGCGTATGTTTCGGATCGCTTGAAGGTACTGCGGCGAAACCCCCGCGTGTGCGGCCCGGAATTTCTCAGGCGAGATCCTGAGTGACTCTGCAGTGATTTCCGGTGCATCAAGCTTGCGAGCATACGCTATCACTGCATCCGTGCCTCGTTGCCGGACGTCGTTGCAGATCCGCTCGACAACTTGTTGTGGGCTCAATGGCTCGCCAAAGAGTTCGATCGTCAACGCTTCGGAACGCTTCGATACCACCGCTCCGTCAGGGCTAAGTCGACGTCTTAATGTTTCAAGGCGACTTGCAAAATCCGATCCCGCCGTGTTGAGTCTCTCTAACATTGCTCTCTCGTTCCGTTTACGCGCCGACGTTCCCTTGCTGCGCGCACCGCAACGATCCTGTCAATGCATCGCAACGCAATCCAATTAGCAAATGAAAAATTGCTCTTAACGTCTAGCCCGTTTGAAAGCGGCTTCTTTTCACCGCTCTGCGACTGCGAACAGTTCATTTTCTAAAATGGGACTAACCTTGGTAAGCCTGCAATTGCTCTGGGGTGAAATTAACATTCGTAGCAACCGACTGCACATCGTCGTGGTCTTCGAGTTTTTCAAGCAATTTCATCACAGATACCGCAGTTTCCGAGTCGACGTCAACGGTCAAATTCGGAACGCGTGTGACCTGTTTCGATTCCAACGCAATCTGTGCAGACTCAAGGGCTTCTACAAGCCCCGTGTATACATCCGTGGGACAAGTCAGTTCGAAGTATTCGTCCGTTTCCGTAACGTCATCTGCGCCGTTCTCCAACGCCAACTCCATGAGTTTCTCCAAGTCAACCGCAGTCTTCGGGATGGAGATCAAGCCCTTGCGTTCGAAAAGGTAAGCCACGCAATTCGTTGACCCCAAATTGCCACCGTAGTTGTCGAACAGCTTTCTCACTTCCGGTGCCGTTCGGTTCCGATTGTCTGTCATGATATCGCAAAGGATGGCCACGCCACCTGGACCATATCCTTCGTAGAGAATCTCTTCGACGTCACCGCCATCGATCTCCCCAGTTCCCTTTTTGATCGCTCGGTCGATGTTGTCTTTCGGCAACGAGACCGCTTTAGCATCCAAAATCGCAGTACGTAAACGAACATTGCTCGAAGGGTCGCCACCGCCGAGCTTGGCGGCCACGATAATCGCCTTCGATAGCTTGCTCCAAAGTTTACTCCGCTTGCTATCGACCGCGGCTTTACGGTGTTTGATGTTGGCCCACTGTGAGTGCCCTGCCATGGGTATCCTCCGATTACTAACGGACAAATTTGTTCGGTACGAAAAGTTTAGTTCGCTGAGAGCGAACTAGTTATTTGGGTTTCTTTTTGGTCAAGCTAGTGCCGAGAGATCCTGACGACTTGCCGGTGGATTTTTTGGAAGTGTCGGATTTCTTTGCGTCGGACTTGCCAGAGCTAGTCGGCTTTTTGCCGGTATCTTTGGAGTTCTTGTCGGACTTCTTGGCAGGCTTGGCGTTCCCCTTCGCAGATTTCGATGCGTCGACTTTTCCTGCGACTGGCTTTCCACTCGTTTTGCTATCGGGCTTCGAAGACCCCGCTTTCGAACCACCACTCTTCCCGCCACTCGATTTGCCTGGCTGGCTTTTTCCACCTGCAGACTTGGATTTCTTATCGCTACCAGCCCCACTCGATGGTGGCTTGATTGCACCCTTGGCCAACGGACCTTTGCCAAGCCCCAGCACCTTCGGCTTCGGGCGATGGGCCGCTGGTGCTGCCGGTTCAACTTTAATCGCCGGCTTCGCCGCAGGTTTTTCAGGTACCTTTCCGGAAGATTTTGCAGGTGATTCAGCTTTCACCGGTGCAGCTTTTCCAACTGCTGCCTTATCGCCACCCTTCTCGGAATGTTTGTCTGTGCCTTTGTCCGGTGTTTCTGTCTTAGCTGGTGTTTCTGTCTTGACCGGCGTTACGGCCTTTGCCACTGGTGCAGCCTTCGATCCTGCAGCGACTTTCAAAGCACTAGCAGCTTGCCCGGCCTTCGCTGCCGTATTTGCATCCGAACCAGCATTGCTCGAATTGTTTTTTTCCGGTGCTGCAGGCTTCGGCTTGGTTTTCCATGTCACACCCATTTCCTTAAGAATCGTCGAGGGGGCGGCGCTTTTGGGATGGTGGAACAAGTCGTTCGCGAACTGATGCAATAATCCCGCAAACTCAATTCCCTTGTTCTTGGGGATGGCTCGCTCGATGCCAGGCAGAGATTTCTTGTCAATCTCTGCAAAGGTTAGGA
>JBIJCS010000637.1:0-2571 GCA_044344575.1 Pirellula sp.
TCGCACGAGCGGTCCGGTCTGCCGATACCGACGTGTTGCCCCCCGGCTCGGTGATGATCTTGATCGCAACCTTGCGCCGTGTCACCTCCTGAATCGCCGAGTAAACGGTACCCATCCCCCCTTTTCCTAGGAAACGCACATCGCGGTACCCGACGATATCGATCGAGTCGCCCGGCAGGGTTGCCTGTTCCAACGGCGGAGCATTGCCAGAGTCTTGAACGAGCCCCGAAGTGTTATCGGATGCAGAGTTTCCCGGCACTTGACCGAGCGTGCTTTGCAGCTCTTGCACGAACGTGCTTCGGCATTTCTCACAATAGGCCAAGTGGTCGGCGATTTGCCGTGAATCTTCGACACTATTCACGCCCAACGCATAGCTGCGGATCGTGCTCAGGGGTAGATGCTCGCCGTCCTGGGGTGTGACCATGAGGAATCCTGTTGATAAAACCGATCAGCCGATCGATTCGAGCGCCAGAAGTTGCGCGTTGAGCTTGCGTTCGAAACGATCTTTCGATTTGTACGCCACATCGATCGTAACCCCGAGCATTTCGGCGACTTGGGCTCCCGAGAATCTCTCGTAGGCCATCAGTCGGTAAGCTTCCCAGGATGTGTCATTGCATTCCGCACGTGTGCGAATAATCGCTAATTCGAATGCTTCGCGTTCGATCAATTCATCGATTTGGGTATCGATCGTTTGCATTGTGGACTCGGAAAGGCAGCTTGCCAGATCAAAGCGAACGCGGGTCTGTCGGTTTCGATAGATGGCTTGTCGCACCGATTGGAGCCAGCAGTTTCGGGAGACTTTTTTGAGCCACGCGCGAAAGGAGCCTTTTCCACGATGATCGAAATGATGGACGCTTTCGAGGACCTCCAACAAGGTCTCTTGGAGAACGTCTTCGACATCATGGATCGGGACATTCCACGATTGCATCCAGCGTCGCATTATCCAAGTGTATTTAGTTGCGAATTGATCCCAAGTCGCATGATCCTGCTGCCCGAGTCGCTGGATAAATGAAGTGGAGGTATCAAGAAGCAAGGCATGGTTCATGGTGATCGGTTCGTTTGCTTGCAGGGTTAAGCCCAACGCAACATCCATTTGCTGTTGACTCTGCGCAATATCCCTACGCGCCGGGTTTAGTCTATCGAAATCGATAGGAAACGTAAGCAAAAAAAGCTGAAACTCAGGCACGAATCAGATCGTTTGAGAAAAACCGAAAAAATCGTCCATTTTGTGTCCAATCGCATGGGGTCATAGCACTTTTAACGCGACATAGAGAGTCTTGTCTATCAGCACGGGCTCACTTTGTCAGCCACTCGAAAGGAAGCGATTGGGCGTCGGGTTTTTCGCGAAGGATCGGTCGCTTTGTTTCTTTTATTGGGTTAAGCAGGAGAGTGGTTATGAAGTTGAATCAGAAGAAGGCTCAGAGGGCAGGCAGTCGATATCGCTTGGAAGCATATCTCGCGGCAGGTTTGGGTAGTTGCGGATTGGCGTCTTCGGCCCAAGCCGGGATCGTCACGCTCGATCTTACGAAGGCCGGTAGCAACGAGGTCGATATCACAGGTGTCAATGGTGGGGGAGGGTACGGATCTTTCACCAGTGTTCCAGGCTTCTTTTTACCGGGCCTTGGTAACCAACTGAGAGTTCTTGATGCCGGCGGAGGAGGTTATATTGGATTTTATGGTTTCTCTGGCCTTGAATTTGGTCGTGAGCAGGGGACTACGGGTGCTAGCCCCCAGGCATTTTCATTTGGCGACAGTATCGGCGGATCGACCCTCACGACTTGGAGCTTTAACGGATACTATACAGTCTTCAAAAACAAATTTAATGAGTCTGAAGCTTTTGGCGCGAACACCTACATGGCAATGCGGTCGAAAGTCGGGGCAGATTATTATTACGGCTGGATCGAGGTAACCTGGGATCCGAGAAGAGACCAGTTCCGGCTCATCAGTGCTGCCTATGAGGATACACCCAACACAGCAATCCTGGCTGGAGACACCGGCGCGGCACCTGTGCCTGAACCCGCTAGCAGTGCCGTCGTTGCGCTGCTGATGGGTGGCGCGGCACTGCGCAACTGGCGCAAGAGCAGGAACAAGCAGGACGCCCAAGAGCCAAGCACTGAGAGCCTCGCGTCGTAGTATCCATGGTTGGTTAAATCTCTGATCGACAATCCCTCCCGGAGCAATCGCCAGTGATCGCATATTGGATCACTGGCGATTGGCCTTTTGGGATCGGCTGACGGGCCGACAAGATCCGCTGTCAGTTTTGTCCGAAGTTAACCTTATCGACCCCGTCCTGAGAAACGGCCGCTTTGCAGAGGCGTGGACGCAGCTAAAAATTTTTTCATTTTGTGTCCAATCGCATGGGGTCGTAGCACTTTTAGCATGATGTGGAGAGTCTTGCCTATCAGTACGGGCTCACTTTGTCAGCCACTCGAAAGGAAGCGATTGGGCGTCTGTTTTATTTCCACGAAGGATCGGTCGCTTTGTTTCTTTTATTGGGTTAAGCAGGAGAGTGGTTATGAAGTTGAATCAGAAGAAGGCTCAGAGCGGAGTCTCGGGATCGCCATTGGATGC